>NZ_JAFMPL010000090.1:0-34543 GCF_019038455.1 Nocardia noduli | reverse complement strand
GGGTGATCTCGTCGCAGGTGTCGATGAAGCCGAAGCTGCGGACCCGGGAGAACTGGTCTTGGAGGGCCTGGGTCAGGTGGAGGGTGAATTCGGCGAAGCCGGTGACGGAGCCGGAGAGGTCAGCCAGGATCACCAGGTCGGGGCGGCCGTGTTTGCGGGCGCGCAGGACGGGGTCGATGGGGACGCCGCCGGTGGCCATGGAACGGCGCAGGGTGCGGCGCATGTCGATGTGGCCGCGGACGGATTTCTTGCGGCGGGCGGCGAGGCGGGTGGCGAGTTTTCGGGCCAACGGGGTGACCAGGCGGCGCATTTCGGCGAGGTCCTGTTCGCGGGCGCCGAGGAAGGTCGACGTGGTCGGTGGCGGATTCGACGCCGCGGCGGGCGATGTAGTCGGTGCCGCGCAGTTGTGCCGAGCGCAGCATGGCCTCGGTGCGGACGGTGGCGCGGAAGGCGTCGACGCGGCGTCGGGCTTCGATGGTGTGGACGGCGGTCGCGAGTTCGTCGGTGCCGCCCATGGTTTCGGCGATGCGGTCGATCAAGTCCTCGGGGCGGAGGGTCTTCATGGTCTGGTAGGAGGACCAGCCCATGCCGGAGCCGGTGCCGACGGGATTCGGGGTGCGGCCTGCTCCCGCGCCGCCGTAGCCGCCGAGTCTGGTGAGGGTTTCACGGGCCAATTCCGTTGTGGTGGTGCGCTCGTCGTCGGCCAGAACCGAGACGACGCGGTCGCGTAGGGCGTCGAGTGATTCCGGCTGCTCGGGCGGGTGCGGGGCGATGGTGTCGATGCCGAGGAAGTAGAGGTCGAAGAGTTGGTCGAAGACGGCGCGTTGGCCGTTGCGGCGCAACAGGGTCGCGGCCAGGCCGGAGCGGAGACGATTCGTGTCGGTCAGGCCGAGGGCGAGGATCGCTTCGGCGGCGTCGACGGTCTCGCTCGGACCGGCAGTGATGCCGTAGTCGCGCAGGACGCCGACGAAATCGACGAGCCTGTCGGTCATCGGCCGCGGGGTGTGGTCGGTGCCGCGGCTCGGGCGGCGCGCGGGCACTGTCATCGGCGGCTGCGCCCGACTTCGATGGGCTCGTCATCGGAAGGTGGGACCGCTGGCGCACGGTCGAGGTCGGTGGGCGCGATCCTCATCACGACCGTCACCGCGAACCGTCCCGGTCCGGGGTATCGAGCGATAACCGCTCGATCGCGATGCGATGGTCGGACTGGTATTTGAGCAGCACCCCCAGCGTCGAGCGCACCACACCGGTGGTCAGGTTCCGCGCGCCCAACGTCACCAGGGTTCGCGCCCAGTCCACCGTTTCGGCGATGGAGGGAGCTTTGCGCAGGGACAGTTCGCGCAGCGCGCCGACGACCTCGACCGCGGCGGTCGCGGTGGCGGCGTCCAACTCGGGGACTCGCAGACGGACGATGGCGCGTTCCAGTTCCGCTGTGGGGTAGTCGATGTGGAGGTAGAGGCAGCGACGTTTCAATGCCTCGGACAGGTCGCGGTCGGCGTTGGAGGTGAGTGCGACGAAGGGTTTTCGGATCGCGCCGATGGTGCCCAGTTCCGGGATGCTCACCTGGAAGTCACCGAGTACTTCGAGCAGGAGGCCTTCGAGTTCGACGTCGGCCTTGTCGAGTTCGTCGATGAGCAGCACGGTCGGGTCGGGGTTGCGGATGGCGGCGAGCAGCGGGCGTTCGAGGAGGAATTCCTCGGTGAAGACGTGGTCGCGGGTGCCTTCCCAGCCGTTGTCGGCGGCGGCGGTGATACGCAGCAGTTGTTTGGCGTGGTTCCACTCGTAGAGGGCGCGGGCCTCGTCGATGCCTTCGTAGCATTGCAGCCGCACCAGGTCGGCGTCGGTGGCGGTGGCGACGGCTCGGGCCAGTTCGGTTTTGCCGACTCCGGCGGGGCCCTCGATGAGCAGGGGTTTGCCGAGTCGGTCGGCGAGGAAGACGGCCGTGGCGATATCGGTGGACGGCAGATAGCCCGCGGCGGTGAGCCGACGGGTGACCTCGTCTACCGAATCGAAGAACTTACTCATCGGTAGCCAGTGTAGAGCGGGGCGTCGGACCCGGTGGGCGCCCAGTCCGGCGCGACTCCGGGCGGAACGGCGACGAGCCTTTCTCAGAACCCCGAGGTCGCCGCCGTGACCCGACCGGAGGCGACGGCGTCCTCCAATTCCCGATGGTCGATCAACGTCTGATCCGCGTAGCCCATCGCGAAGTCGGCCATGGCCCGGTCGAAGGCGTCACCGCTGCCCAGATACGCCGCGATCGCGACGCGGTCACCGGAGCGGGCATGGGCGCGGGCCAGGGTGTGACCGCACAGCATCGCGTATTTGGACAGCGCGCCGGGTGACAGGTTCTCCAGAACCGCCGAGCCCTTCATATCGCGCAGTTGCCGCCAGTAGAAGTAGCGGCCGTTGGGGCCGGTGGCCCAGCCGAGGAAGATATCGCTCGCGGCCTGCATGAGACGCTGGCCGTGCACGACGCGGTGGCCCTGGTGTTTGAATTTGCTCGCGGTCAGATGCGGTGCGAGGACGGAGGTTTCGGCCTCTTTGACCTGGAGGAACAGGGGACTTCCGGTGTCGCGGTCGGCCATCAGGCCGACGAAGCATCGGGTGCCGACGCTACCGACGCCGACCACTTTGAGCGCGAGGTCGACGAGTTCGTGACGGTCGAGCAGGATCCGGCGTTCCTCGGGGAGGGTTTTGCGGTAGGCCGCGAAAACCGCCGAGATGTCGAGCGCCTCCGGTTCGTCGATGCGCACCAGAAGCGGCGGCCGGTGCCGGATGCGGGGGACGCCGTTCTCGTCGAGCTCGGTGAGTTTGGAGAACGCTTGCAGGCTGGTGTGCGAGCGTGCCGTGCTCAGCGCCTTCTCCACGCCTTCGCGCCGCTTGGGTTTGCGCACCAGTTCGGCGACGGCGTCGGCGTTGACCTGGAGGTACCACACCGCCATGCCGTCCATCTCGGCCAGCCGGAGCATATGTTCGCGGTATCCGCGCGCGGCTTCCATCGCGGCGTACTCGGCCTTGGTGTCGCTGTATCCGTTACTCCTCGCGGCGACGGCGACACTGGCGACGAGCCGTTTGACGTCCCATTCGAACGGGCCCGGCAGGGTTTCGTCGAAATCGTTGAGGTCGAAGACGAGGGCGCGTTCGGGTGAGGCGAACAGGCCGAAGTTGGACAGGTGGGCGTCGCCGCACAACTGGACGATCAATCCGGTGTTCTCGGTGGTGGCCAGATCGGCCGCCATGATCGCGGGGCCGCCGCGCAGGAAGGGAAAGGGCTCGGCGACCATCCGCGCGTATCGGATCGGGACCAGTTCGGGAAGCCGGGTCCGGGCCTGGCGTTCCAGGATGGTGATCGGGTCGGTGCGGTTCTTCGGTGGCTGCCAGCCCCCGAGGGCCGAACGTGGTACTCGTTTACGGGCCGCGCGCCCCTTCTCGACCCCGGAACCAGCGTTCAGCACACCGACCGAATCTGTCATCCGCTCAGTCTTGCCCGGTGGATGCGACATCGCAAGAGTGTTGACCGGATGGGCGTGTTAGGCCAGGTGGGATGGGAACTCATACGGTTCGCCGAAGATTAGCCAGACCGGTCGACGTGCCGAGCTGCCGCGCTCGAGCACGAACGGCACGGATTTCGAGCCCGCGGCAGCCTTTCTCAGGGCTTCGCCCCATCCCCGTGCGTCCGAACTCATACCGAAGGATGAATTTTCTCCGGAATCGGGCGATGACCGGTGACCTTTCGATCCGGGTGCGGCACAGTGTGTTCGTGCGGTGGCCGCCGCGTCGGCGAATCGGTCGAGGTTTCCTCCCCTCGGTTTCCGGCCACGCCGCCCGCTGGCAACGACGCCGCGAAGGCAGGCGACGTGCCGAATTTCGAGAAGTTGGAAGGTATTACGTTGTTCACGACGAGAAAATCCCCCACCTCCCGCCGGCTGCTGGCGGGCTTGGCCGTCGCGGGCGCGCTCGCCGCGGTTCCGGTCACCGTCGCGGCAGGGCCCGCTTCGGCCGATCAGCGTCCCGAGGTCACCGACGTCAAGCACGACAGGCGGGAATGCCGCCACGGCGACCTGTTCGACAATCCCTGGTCGGACCTGTGGGACGACCCGCGGCACGGACCGCGTGACCATTGCGATCCCTGGGATCGGCACGACCCGTTCGACAAACCGTTCCGTCCGCACCGCCCGCACGGCCTGTTCGGCAGCAGCTAGAAACGCCGATGGCCCGCTCCCATCGGGAGCGGGCCATCGCGCTGTGCCGCTATGACACCGTGACTCAGGCGGTTTCGGTGATCGGGCGATCGACCCAGCTCATCAGGTTGCGCAGCTTGGCGCCGGTGACCTCGATCGGGTGCTCGGCGTTGGCCTTGCGCAGACCCTCGAGCTCCTTGTTGCCGCCCTCGACGTTGGCGACGAGGCGCTTGACGAAGGTGCCGTCCTGGATGTCCTTGAGGATGTCCTGCATCCGCTTCTTGGTGTCGGCGTCGATGACACGCGGACCCGAGACGTAGCCGCCGAATTCGGCGGTGTCGGAGACCGAGTAGTTCATGCGCGCGATGCCGCCCTCGTACATGAGGTCGACGATCAGCTTCAGCTCGTGCAGCACCTCGAAGTAGGCCATCTCCGGCGCGTAACCGGCCTCGACCATGACCTCGAAACCGGTCTTGACCAGTTCCTCGGTGCCACCGCAGAGCACGGCCTGCTCACCGAACAGGTCGGTCTCGGTCTCTTCCTTGAAGGTGGTCTTGATGACGCCGGCGCGGGTGCCGCCGATGCCCTTGGCGTAGGACAGCGCGAGCGCCTGGCCCTCACCCTTGGGGTCCTGGTCGATGGCGATCAGGGCGGGAACGCCCTTGCCGTCGACGAACTGGCGGCGAACCAGGTGGCCGGGGCCCTTGGGCGCGACCATGCCGATGGTGACCTCGGCGGGCGGCTTGATCAGGCCGAAGTGGATGTTGAGGCCGTGGCCGAAGAACAGCGCGTCGCCGTCCTTCAGGTTCGGCTCGATGTCGTTGGTGAAGATGGAGGCCTGCGCGGTATCGGGCGCGAGCACCATGATCACGTCGGCCCAGGCCGAGACCTCGGCGGGGGTGCCGACGGTGAGACCGGCCTCTTCGGCCTTCGGACGCGACTTCGAACCCTCGGCGAGACCGACACGGACCTCGACGCCCGAGTCGCGCAGGCTCAGCGAATGCGCGTGGCCCTGGCTGCCGTAGCCGATGACAGCGACCTTGCGGCCCTGGATGATCGACAGATCGGCGTCGTCGTCGTAGAACATCTCGACTGCCACTGTGGTTCCTTCCGGGATGATCCCCGCCCGAGGCGGGGCGCACCGCGCTGCTTGCGCCGTGCATTGGTTGTCAATTCGTACATATCGAAATCAGATCCCCGCGGCGGCGGGGAAGGCGCGATGCGCCGACCGTCGATCGCAGCCAACACTAGCCGCTGGCCGCGATCGACCGATCAGGCCCTGGCACGTGGTCGTAATGGACGCCCTAGCGGGTCGCGGTGATGGACTTGGGTCCGCGACCGACGGCGACCACGCCGGACTGCACGATCTCGCGAATGCCATACGGTTCGAGCATTCGCAGCAGTGCGTCGAGTTTGGACCGGGTTCCGGTCGCCTCGACGGTGAGCGCGTCCGGGGACACATCGATGACCTTGGCGCGGAACAGCGTCACGGCCTCGATCACCTGGGTCCGCACACTGGCGTCGGCGCGCACCTTCACCAGGATCAGTTCGCGGGCCACCGAGGCGTCGGCGTCCTGCTCCACGATCTTGATGACGTTCACCAGCTTGTTGAGCTGTTTGGTGACCTGCTCCAGCGGCAGATCCTCGACGGTGACGACGATCGTCATGCGGGAGATCTCGGGGAGTTCGGTCCCGCCGACCGCCAGTGACTCGATATTGAACCCGCGCCGCGAGAACAGGCTCGCGACCCTCGCCAGCACGCCCGGCTTGTCCTCGACGAGAACGCTCAGGGTGTGGGTCGTACTCATTCGCTCACCTGGTTCTTCTCTTGCGCGGCCTGCCCCTGGGCCAGGGCCTCGTGGATGACCGCGGGCTCGGCGGCCTGCTCGTCCTCGTCGAAGAGCGGACGGATGCCGCGCGCGGCCATGATCTCGTCGTTACCGGTGCCCGAGGCGACCATCGGCCACACCTGGGCGTCCTTGCCGACGATGAAATCGATCACCACCGGGCGGTCGTTGATGGACTGCGCCTCGCGGATCGCGGCCTCCACGTCCTCTTCCTTCTCCACCCGGATGCCGACGCAGCCGAGCGCTTCGGCGAGTTTCACGAAGTCGGGGATGCGCAGGGTGTGGGTTCCGAGATCGGTGTTGGAGTACCGCTCCTCGTAGAAGAGGGTCTGCCACTGCCGGACCATGCCCAGGTTGCCGTTGTTGATCAGCGCGACCTTGATCGGCACGCCCTCCACGGCGCAGGTGGCCAACTCCTGGTTGGTCATCTGGAAGCAGCCGTCACCGTCGACCGCCCACACTTCCTTGTCCGGCGCGCCCATCTTGGCGCCCATGGCGGCCGGGACGGCGTAACCCATGGTGCCGAGACCACCGGAATTGAGCCAGGTGCGCGGCTTCTCGTACTTGATGAACTGTGCGGCCCACATCTGGTGCTGGCCGACGCCCGCGCAGTAGATGGCGTCGGGTCCGGCGAGCCTGCCGAGCGCGTCGATGACGTATTCCGGCGACAGCGAACCGTCGCTCGGGGTGCTCCAGCCGAGCGGGTAGCTCTTGCGGATGCCGTCCAGGTACTTCCACCAGGCGGCCAGATCCAACTTCGGCGGGCCCGCCGGATCGGATTTGAGCGTTTCGATCAGTTCGGCGATCACCTCGCGGCAGTCACCGACGATCGGCACGTCGGCGTGCCGGTTCTTGCCGATCTCGGCGGGGTCGATATCGGCGTGGATGACCTTGGCACCCGGCGCGAAGGAGTCGAGCTGACCGGTGACGCGATCGTCGAAACGCGCGCCGAGGGTGATCAGCAGATCCGACTTCTGCAACGCGGCGACCGCGCCTACGGTGCCGTGCATACCCGGCATGCCCATGTTCAGGTCGTGGCTGTCCGGGAACGCGCCTCGGGCCATCAGCGTGGTGACCACCGGGATTCCGGTCAGTTCGGCCAGTTCGAGCAGTTGGGGCGAGGCGTCGGCCTTGATGACGCCGCCGCCGACGTAGAGCACCGGCTGCTTGGCCTCGAGGATCATCCTCGCGGCCTCGCGCACCTGCTTGCCGTGCGGTTTGGTGACCGGACGGTAGCCGGGCAGCCGCATCTCCGGCGGCCAGCTGAAGGTGGTCTGGGCCTGCAACACGTCCTTGGGGATGTCGACGAGCACCGCGCCGGGTCGGCCGGTCGCCGACAGGTAGAACGCCTCCGCCATGATGCGCGGGATGTCGATGCCCTCGGTGATGAGGAAGTTGTGCTTGGTGATCGGCATGGTGATGCCGGAGATATCGGCTTCCTGGAACGCGTCGGTGCCGATCAGGCTGCGCCCGACCTGGCCGGTGATGGCCACGATCGGGACCGAGTCCATCTGGGCGTCCGCGATGGGGGTCACCAGGTTGGTCGCGCCGGGGCCGGACGTGGCCATACACACACCGACCTTGCCGGTGGCCTGGGCGTAACCGGTGGCCGCGTGGCCCGCGCCCTGCTCGTGGCGCACCAGCACGTGGCGCACCTTGGTCGAGTCGAAGAGGGGGTCGTACACCGGAAGGATCGCGCCGCCGGGAATGCCGAATACGGTGTCGACGCCGAGCTCCTCGAGCGCACGGACGACGGACTGCGCGCCGGTGACCCGCTCGGGCGGGACCTGGCGGCGGTTCGCCGCGGTGGTGGCCGCTGTCGCGGCTTGCTGACTCGAGGGCGCAGGCCTGCGGGCCGATGGCCCGGGCCGTGCGGTTGGTGCACTCACCGTCTTCGTTCCTAACTGTTCTCGTACTCGACCCCGGACAAATGCTGATCAATTCGACATGACCGACAAACACGGGCGGACTTTCGCCCGAACACAAAAAAGCCCCCGTCAGCACAGGGCTGAACGAGGGTGGCGCGTCGCAACGCGAGCTGACGTATTCGACTCAGGCAGTCAGGCTCAACGCTGGACGCGCCGGCCGAGTACGAGCAACTGGTTTCGATTCACGCGCACGACGTTAAGCGGGCGTGAACCGATGAGTCAAACAGATGACCCAGTGCGTCCCATTATGTGGGACAGTGCGGTTGCTTGTGTCCGTTCACCAGGATGCGAGGATGGTGGTGTGTCATCACCGCATCAGTCCGTGCCACCTACTGAATCGTCCCACACCGTGCCCGAGGGATCGGATACGGGTAGTTCGACCGAGCACGACCGGCCCGCGCCCACGGCGAAGGTCATCAGGACCCCGCGCCTGGCGTTTCTCGGCGTGGTCGTGCTGCTGCTCGGCACTTTCTTCTTCTTCGTCGGCGCGCCCGCCTTCCTCTGGTGGCTGATGTCACTGCCGGTAGCGGTGGGTGTCTGGGTGCTGCGCACGCAGACCACCGTGTCGGAATCCGGGCTCGATCCGCGCACCGTGTTCGGGTCACGGCATCTGGATTGGGCGCAGGTCGAAGGGCTGCGGATTCCCAAGCGCGGCTTCGTCCGGGCGCACCTGACCGACGGTTCGGAGGTGACGTTGCCCGCGGTGAGCTACGACCGACTCCGGGACCTGATCACCGCCTCCGACGGACGGATTCCCGACCTGTTCACCGCGGCGGAGGAAGCCGAGGAACGGGCCTGGGCCGAGCGCGCGGCCGCCGAGAAATCGGACGAGGAGGCCGCCGAGAAGACGGCTCCGGAGACCGAATCGAAGGCTCCCGACGACACCGCCGACGAGCGAGACTGACGGCCACACCCACTCTTTCGTGTGACGGATGACACGAGTGGTGAGAGCCACATCCGCGCCGCGATAGACTGGTGACGCTCCGCACATCGGCGCGCATTCCGGTGACACACTCCGAATCGCGCGCCGCCGAGACGGTTTCGGGACCGACACCTCCCCGATGACACCGCCCGCGCCGACGACAACCCTCGCGGCGACACCGAAAGCCCGACGACAGCACGGTAGGCCGGGCACGCCGAACGGCGGTGACCACCGCGAAACCCCTCCGCACGACACTCGTGACCGCCCGTCTCCCCTCGGCTCCCGCCGACGGTGAGCGGGCCCGCCGGGAGTACCGTGGGGTGGCCGGCGAGCCGGCGCCGCGCTGTCGCACATCAGCCCCCGCGACCCATCGAGGACCTTCCATGCCACCGCTTCGTTCACGTACGACCACCATCGGCCGCAACGCCGCCGGAGCCCGCGCCCTGTGGCGGGCCACCGGTATGACCGACTCCGATTTCGGTAAGCCGATCGTCGCCATCGCGAACTCCTACACCCAGTTCGTCCCCGGCCACGTGCATCTGAAGGATGTCGGCGAGATCGTCGCCGCCGCGGTGCGCGCCGCCGGTGGCGTTCCGCGCGAATTCCACACCATCGCGGTCGACGACGGTATCGCCATGGGCCACGGCGGCATGCTGTACTCGCTGCCCTCGCGCGAGATCATCGCCGACTCGGTCGAATACATGGCCAACGCCCATACCGCCGACGCGCTGGTGTGCATCTCCAACTGCGACAAGATCACCCCCGGCATGCTCAACGCCGCGATGCGGCTCAACATCCCGGCGGTGTTCGTCTCCGGCGGTCCGATGGAAGCCGGTAAGGCGGTCGTGGTCGGCGGTGTCGCGCAGGCGCCGACCGACCTCATCACCGCGATCTCGGCCAGCGCCAACCCGGACGTGTCCGAGGACGGGCTGTCCGAGGTCGAGCGCAGCGCGTGCCCGACCTGTGGTTCCTGCTCGGGCATGTTCACCGCCAACTCCATGAACTGCCTCACCGAGGCGCTCGGACTCGCGTTGCCCGGCAACGGTTCCACGCTGGCCACCCACGCCGCGCGCCGCGCGCTGTTCGAGCGGGCGGGCACGGTCATCGTCGATATCGCCACCCGCTGGTACCGCGACGACGACGCGTCGGTGCTGCCGCGCAATGTCGCCAACGCCAAGGCCTTCCGCAACGCGATGGCATTGGACGTGGCGATGGGCGGTTCGACCAACACGGTGCTGCACACCCTGGCCGCCGCGCAGGAGGGCGAGGTCGACTTCGATCTCGAGACCATCGACGAGATCAGCCGTCGCGTGCCGTGCCTGTCCAAGGTGTCGCCGAATTCGGATTACCACATGGAGGACGTGCACCGCGCCGGTGGCATCCCCGCGATCCTGGGCGAACTGCGCCGCGCCGGACTGCTGGAGACCGACGTGAGCACGGTGCACACGCCGAGCTTCGACGAATGGCTCGACACCTGGGATATCCGCTCGGGCAAGGCCTCCGAGGAAGCGATCGAACTGTTCCACGCCGCACCGGGCGGGGTGCGGACCGTCGAACCGTTCTCGACCGAGAACCGCTGGTCCTCGCTGGACACCGACGCTTCGGGCGGCTGCATCCGCGACAAGGAACACGCCTACACCGTGGAGGGCGGCCTGGTCGTGTTGCGCGGCAATATCGCTCCCGACGGCGCGATCCTCAAGACCGCGGGCATCGACGAGGACTTGTTCTCCTTCCAAGGCCCGGCCGTGGTGGTCGAGTCGCAGGAAGAGGCGGTCTCGGCGATCCTGGGCAAGAAGATCAAGCCGGGCGATGTGATCGTCGTGCGCTACGAGGGCCCGTCCGGCGGTCCCGGTATGCAGGAGATGCTGCACCCCACCGCGTTCCTGAAGGGCGCGGGTCTGGGCAAGGTGTGCGCGCTGATCACCGACGGACGTTTCTCCGGCGGCACCTCCGGATTGTCGATCGGGCACATCTCGCCGGAAGCGGCGAGCGGCGGTGTGATCGGTCTGGTCGACAGTGGCGATCAGATCCGCATCGACGTCGCGAGCCGCACCCTCGAGGTGCTCGTGGACGACGCCGTGCTCGCCGAGCGCCGCGCGAAAATGGAAGCGTCCGAACGGCCCTGGCATCCGCTGGACCGCGAGCGCACCGTGACCACCGCGCTGCGCGCCTACGCCGCGCTCGCCACCTCGGCGGACAAGGGCGCCGTGCGGCGCGTTCCGTAATACCCGAAACGACAGCAATACCCGAAAACGACAGCGCCCCTCGATCCTTCGCGGATTCGAGGGGCGCTGCCGGCTGCGCGGAACCTTCGATCAGTCGAAGGGCCCGATACCGGTGAACGGGTTACCGCCGTGCAGATACCAGTAGGTCACGACGGCGGCGACCACCGCGAGCACCAGGACCACGAACGACCCGTATCGGGGGCGGATGGCCCAGCCGCGGTTGCGGTCGAGCGACCAGCGTCCCGGCCCGGTCAGCAGGATGACCACGGCGGTGCCCGCGAGCACGCTCTCCAGTTCGACCCCGGACGGCACGCTGCCGCGATACTGGAAGCCCGGGATCATGCCCTGTTTCCACGCCCACGCGTCGAGGATCACCGCGAGCACCGCGCCCGCGGCGAGCGGTGTCACCAGACCGAGGACCAGCAGTGCGCCACCACCGAGTTCGCCGACGGTCACCAGGACCGCGCAGAGCGTCGCGTGATCCCAGCCGCCGCCCGCCATCATGTCGCGGGTGCCGTCGAGGCCGGGACCGTTGAACCAGCCCGTGAGCTTCTGGAGGCCGTGATAGATGAAGGTGCCACCGACCACGAGACGTAAGACGAACAGTCCGAAATCGAGTGTGCCACGGCGATTGTCGACCGGTCGACGGCGCAGCGACCGGCTCGGTTCGCCCGGAGTGTTCGCGGCCGGGGGGATACTCGCGTAGGAGTAGGCGGCCGTCGCGCCCGCCGCGCCCGCACCGGCACCCGCCGCGGTCGCGCCCGCGGTGGTCGGCGGCGCCGCCGTCGCCCCGGTGCCGGAGGTGTCGGTGGGCTGCGACACGGTCGGCACGTCCGGGCCCGGATCGAGACCGAGTTCGTCGTCGGTGCGCGGCACGCCGTCCGTGGGGACCGTGGTGCTCGGCGTGGGCTCCTTGGTCATCCCGACCCGGGGCAACTGCCCGGTCGGGGAATCGTAGGGGCTGCCGACGCCCTTACCCGTGGACACCGCTTTCTGCGCACCGGCCTGCGGCTCGGTCTGCTCGGATGTGTCCTTCGGCTTATCGGCCACGGCCGTGCCTTTCTGTCGCTCGGTTCCACCGGGCCGGATGGGCGTCAATGGTTCGCTCGCTCCGCTCACAGGAGTCGATGGTTCGCTCGCTCCGCTCACTCACGGGGCATACCCTATGCCGCGCGGTGCGGTCTGACCGCCCGAACGCGACGGCGTGTCAACCACCCCGCGACACCGCGGGACCCGCGACACCCACCCGGGAGGGGCGCGCCCGGCACTATTTCCGTAACGTCTGAGCTATGAGTGTGGTTGTCGTGGGTCGCGTCGCGATGTGTCTGGCGCTCGGTGCCGTCCTGGTGGCCGGATGCGCCCGGTTCGACGATTCGGCGTCGAGCCCGTTCACCCCGGAACCGACGTTCAATCCGGCCGATCCGAAACCCCCGTCGAACACACCGCCGTCGACGACACGACCGAGCGGCCCGTGCATCGATCCCGACCCCGCCGTGGTCGCCACCTGCCTGGACACCACCGGCGGCATCATCGGGATCAGCGAGGGCGCGCTGGTGGCCGAACGCCGCACCGGGCGCATCCTCAAGGTCGTCGACCCGGATACGCCGCCGGTCGAGGTCGCGAAGGTCGATGTCGACGGATCGACCGACGGCGGACTCAGCGATATCGCGCTCTCGCCCACCTACCGCGAAGACGGGCTGATGTACGCCTACATCACCACCGGCAGCGACAACCGGGTGGTCCGCATCGGCGAGGGCGGCTCACAGAAGGACATCCTGACCGGAATTCCCAAGGGGCAGACCGGTAATCACGGCGCGCTGGAGTGGGCGACACCGGATCAGCTGCTCGTACTGACCGGTGACGCGGGCAATCCGGGGCTGGCGTCGACGCCCTCCTCGCTGGCGGGCAAGGTGTTGCGCGTCGACTCACCCGCGCCCGGCGCGTCGTCCTCGATCGTGCTGTCGGGTATCGGCGTCGCCGGTGACCTGTGCCGCGACGGTAAGGACAGCGTCTGGATCACCGACCGCATGCCAGGCGAGGACCGGCTGCAACGCCTCGGCCCGGACGGTCAGGTCAGTATCGGGTGGACCTGGCCGGACCGACCGGGCGTCGCGGGCTGCGCGGCGGCGGTCGACGGTGTCGCCGTCGCGATGACCTCGGCGAAGGCGCTCGCGCTCGCCACGGTCGACGAGAACACCCACGCGATCACCACCGCGCCGAGCCTGCTGTCCCAGGACAAATACGGGCAGCTCGGCGGCGCGACCATCGGACCCGACGGCAGTTTCTGGGTCGGCACGGTGAACAAGACCGATGGACAGCCCGGTCCCAACGACGACCGCGTCGTGCGCATACCGCTGCCGCAGTCCGGCGGAGGCGGCGGACCCGACTAGGCCCTCGGCCAGGACGAAAGGCGCTCACACCACGTGAGCGCCTTTCTTTGTACGCATGCCGAATACCCGATGTCCAACGGTCGCGCGGTCAGGTCGGATCGACTGCGGATCGGTGGGCGCTCACCTTTCGTACAGACCCGGTCCCGATTCGCCGTCGACGGGAAATCGCGATGCCGCGGCGAGGACCGAACTCGGTTCTCCAGGAAACGCCGGTCCTCACTCGCAGGCGGCGATGACCAGTTCGCGGACGCGGGCGGCGTCGGCCTGACCGCGCGTCGCCTTCATGACGTCGCCGACGATCTTGCCCGCGGCGGCGACCTTGCCGGAGCGGATCTTGTCTGCGATATCCGGGTTGGCGGCCAGCGCCTTCTCGACCTCGGCGCGCAGCGCGCTGTCGTCGCTGACCATGCCGAGGCCCTTGGTCTCCACGATCTTCGCCGGATCGCCCTCGCCCGCCAGCACGAAGTCGACGACCTGCTTGGCGACCTTGTTGTTCACCGTCTTGGCCTCGACCAACCCGATGACCTCGGCCACCTGCGCGGGCGTGATCGGCAGATCCTCCAGCGCGACCTCGCGCTCTTTGGCCTTCTCGGTGAGGTAGGCGACCCACCACGAACGCGCCTCGTTGGCGGGCGCACCCGCGTCGACGGTGGCGATGATCAGATCGAGCGCGCCCGCGTTCACCAGATCGCGCATGACCTCGTCGGACAGATCCCAATCGGACTGGATGCGGGCACGCCGCAGCCACGGGTACTCCGGAATGGTCGCGCGCAGTTCCTCGACCCGATCCGCCGCGGGCGCAACGGGTTCCAGATCCGGCTCGGGGAAGTAGCGGTAGTCCTCCGCGGTCTCCTTGATGCGACCGGGCGAGGTCGTGCCGTCGGACTCGTGGAAGTGGCGGGTCTCCTGCACGATGGTGCCGCCGCCCGCGAGCACCGCGCCCTGGCGGCGCATCTCGAAACGCACCGCGACCTCGACGCTCTTGAGCGAGTTCACGTTCTTGGTCTCGGTGCGGGTGCCGAATTCGTTGGCGCCCACCGGCATCAGCGAGACGTTGGCGTCGCAGCGAAGCGAACCCTGTTCCATCTTCACGTCGGAGACGCCGAGCGATTTCAGCACCTCGCGCAGGGCAGTCACGTACGCGCGAGCCACTTCGGGCGCGCGCTCCCCCGCCCCGGTGATCGGCGTGGTGACGATCTCGATCAGCGGCACGCCCGCGCGGTTGTAATCGAGCAGGGAGTGGCTCGCGCCGTGGATGCGACCGGTCGCGCCGCCGACGTGCAGCGATTTACCGGTGTCCTCTTCCATGTGGGCGCGCTCGATGTCGACGCGGAAGATACCGCCGTCGTCGAGCACCACGTCCAGGTAGCCGTTCGTCGCGATCGGCTCGTCGTACTGGCTGATCTGGTAGTTCTTCGGCTGATCCGGGTAGAAGTAGTTCTTGCGGGCGAAACGGCCCCACGGGGTGATCGAGCAGTTCAGCGCGAGACCGATCCGGATCGCCGATTCCACGGCCTTCTCGTTCACCACCGGCAGCGAGCCGGGCAGTCCGAGGCAGACCGGGCACACCTGGGTATTCGGTTCGGCGCCGAATTCGGTCGGGCAGCCGCAGAACATCTTCGTCGCCGTGGACAGCTCGACGTGGACTTCCATGCCGAGCACCGGCTCGTACCGGGAGATGACCTCGGTGTAATCCATCAACTCGGCGGTAAGTGCGCTCATAACCGACAGTCTATGTAAGCCCCGCCATCGCACCGCGCCGACCTCCGGCCGTCGGCGCGCGGCCCTACTTCGGCGGGAAACGCTGGGTCAGCCAGCCGGTGATGTAGGTGAGCACTTCCGGGGAGACGGTGGTTTCGATGGTGCCGTAATCGCCGAGCGCGCCGGTCGCGCTGGGCTGCATCAGATGATTGAGGCCCGGGAAGGTGTGGACGGTCGCCGCCGGGTCACCGGCGAGCAGGTCGCGCATGGGCCGCTCGTTCTGCGCGGGGATCACCTGGAGATCCGTGCCGCCGAAGAACGCCAGGACCGGGATGCGCAGCGCGGAGAGCGCGGGGGCCGGATCGTATTGGATGAGCGCGGCGAAATACGGGGTGACCTGCGCGCCGACCTGGTCGTCGGGAAGTCGCTGGTCCTGCGGCAGGGCGTCGTTGGATCGCTTCAGGAATGCCTTGGCGCCTTCGAGATCGCCCGCCTTCAGCAAGGCGGCCATTTCGGCGCTCTCACCTACCTGCTTGTCGATATCGGCGGTCGACGCGCCGTTTGCCGCCATGATGACCCGGGTCTGTTCGACCAGCACCTGGTCGCCGGGCACCGAGGGGCCCGCCATCAGAATCGCGAAGGCCACGCCGCTGTCGGGCCGCGCGGCGACGAGCGGGGCGAGATAGCCGCCTTCGCTGTGGCCGAACAATCCGACGCGGGCCGGATCGATATCCTTTCGGCCGCGCAGGAAGTTCACCCCGGCTGCCGCGTCGCCGGACAGGTCGGTGTAATTCGCGTCCTCGAGTTTCCCTCCGGTGCCGCCGATACCCCTGTCGTCGGTGCGCAGCACCGCGTAGCCCGCGCGGGTCATGGCGTCGGCGAGCAGCAGGAAGGGTTTGTGGCCCAGCATCTCCTCGTCGCGGTTGTGCGCACCGCTTCCGGTGATCATCACCACCGCGGGGAACGGCCCGCTGCCGCGCGGGGTGGTGAGTGTGCCCGCGATGGTGATATCGCCGTTGCGGTAGGTGACATCCTGGGATTCGTACGGGAACGGCGGTTTCGGCTCCTGCGGTCGCGCCACACCCGCGACCTTCCCCCGTTCCAGGGTCAGCGGAAAAGTCTGGCCGCTCTGCGTGAAATCGCCGGTGATGCGGTCGGATTCGTAACGTCCGCGGAAGACCGGATCACCGGGGATGTCCGGGATCGCGAATTCCACACCGCCACGGTCGGATCGCACGTCCTTCAGCGCCACGGCGAGCAGGCCCTGCGAGGGAATATCGATGGTGGCCGCGCCGTCGCCGGTGAAGCTCACCCCGATCTCGACCGGCTGCCCCTGCACCTGGACCGCCCCGTGCCAATCGCCGGTCGTCGGTTCGGGCGGGTTGGAATCCGACGAGCACGCCGCCACCACCACGGCGGCGACGATGGTCAGTGTCAACGCGATCAGTCGCCGGGTACGCATACCCGCCACGGTACCTACGCCGGGCGAAACGAACAGGTGTGAATCCCCAGCGGTATCGCGGCGCGGGATTCGGCCGGGCGCACGTCGACGGATCGGACCTTCGAACCTGCGAACCTGCCAGCAAGCGTTATCGGGCTGCGCCGTTCGGGTGCGCACCATCGCGAGGTCTCGTGGGATCGCGAAGGAACAGGCGGATCCACGCGTCGACGAGCCAGTCGCGGAAGCGCTCGACGGTCCAATTGCGTTCGCCGACAAGCAGCACCCAGTACTCGGTGGCGTTCATGCTCCAGATGACATCGGCCACATCGTCATCGGACAGGTCCTCGCGCAATTGCCCGGTGCCGCGCAGGTCGGCCGCGAACTCACGCATGTTGGCGGCACGCCGCTCGCCGATCTCGGACCAGATCCGGGCGCACGACGAATCCGTGCTCGCGGCTTCGCGCAGGGCGAGGAAGATCGGCGCGAGCCGCTGTTGGATGGCGACCAGCGCGTCGACGTAGATCGCGATCTTGTCCTCGGCGCCGGACGCCTCGCCTATGGCGCGGACATACTCGCGTTCCCGAGCCGGAACGGCCTGGTCCGTGCCGGAGAGGGCGGTTTCGACGAGTTCTCGGAGCAGGACCGGTTTGCGTCCGATCGACGCGTACACCGTGTCGACGGAAACACCCGCGTCCGCGGCGATCTCGGCCACCGTCGTGGCGGCGTATCCACGGACCACGAACAGATGTCGTGCGGCGCCGAGGATCGCGTGACGTCTGTCGGCCGCCTGTGCCGCGCGTAGCGGTGCGTTGTATCGCCGCTTGCCTGCCTTGACGTTGTCGTTCATCGACGCCTATTCTACCGATATTCGTCCGATACTGATTCGGATGAATTCAGAAGGGATTCCGGCCATGGTGTACGCCTACATTCAAGATGTCCCGATCGGCGAGGAGCTCTACACGCGGATCATCGAAGAGCTCGGTCCGGAACCACTGGCCGGTTCGCTACTGCACCTGTGTGTGCGCCGCGACGACGGCGGCCTGCGCTACATCGATGTGTGGGAATCCGAGGCACACTGCGCCCGCGCATTCCAGGAACGGATCCACCCGGCCGTCGACGCCGCGTTCGCCGGGGCACGGCCGGGCGAACCGACGATCGAACATCTGGATGTCGTGCACGCGACGGGCTCGCTCATCACCGCGCAAAGCACATGAGCAGCGCCGCCGCGTGGCGATATGCCCTCGCGTGCGCGGCGATCGGCGTGACGGCAGCGTGCGCGAGCTCGTCGGACACCTCCGGTACGGCGCAGGTTTCAGCGTCGGCGGATCGGCCCCGCGCCGAAATATGCGGCGACGTCGACCGGATCGAGCAGGCCATTTCGGGATTCGGCGTCGCCGATGTCTCGATCGTCGGCCAGTGCACCACCGTCGCCATCCGGACCGCACTGCCCGACGATTCCTCCGGTGCCGAGACCGCGCGTCGAATCTGTACCGCGGCGGCGACCGTCGCCTACTCGGGCGAGGTCACCGGTATCTCCGTCACGGGGGTCGACGGGTCGGAACTCGCGGTCGGCATCGACGGAGCGCCCTGTATCGGGGACTGAGCTACTACAGCCCGCGCGCGTAGCGGACCGAGGCGGCGATCTCGTTCATATCCAGATCCAGGCTCGGGTCCGCGCGCATCGCTTCCTCGAATTCCCCCATCGCGTCGTCGACCGTCGATCGACGGGCCATCGCGATCAGCTGCCCGCGCATGTACTCGCCGATCGGCATGCCGGTGGCGGACGCGCGGCGCGCGAACCGGTCGAGCACATCGAACGGCATGTCGTAGGAGTGGATCACGGCGACGGCGTCGGTATCGATCACCGGACCGGGCAGGCAGCCCTGCTGTTCGACGAAATCGACGACCGCGTCATCGGGCACCCGCGTCCGCGCGCGAGAGATCAGCTCCCGCCGAACATATTCGGCGGGGCCGAGTCCCGCGCTCCGCGCACGACGGCGCAGCACGTCGGCCGTCGCGGCGGGCAGGTCGTCGAAATCGATGAGTGCCATGGGGACGAGCGTAAACCCGGCCGGATCCCCCGACCAGAGCGGTCCGCGTGTCAGCCGAAGAAAGCTTCCGCTTCGCCGTAACGGCTCTCGGGAACGCGCTTGAGCTGCTTGGTCGCCTCCGAGAGCGGGACCAGCTCGATGCTGGTACCGCGCAACGCGACCATCTGACCGAAACGCTTCGCGTGCACGGCCTCCGCGGCGTGCAGGCCGAATCGGGTGGCGAGAACCCGGTCGTAGGGCGTCGGGCTGCCGCCGCGCTGCACATGGCCGAGCACGGTGGTGCGCACTTCCTTGCCGATGCGGCGTTCGATCTCCGACCCCAATTGCTGGGCGACACCGGTGAATCGCTCGTGGCCGAATTCGTCGATACCGCCCTCGCGCAACGCGAAATCGGATTCCGGCGCGGGATGGGAACCTTCGGCGACCACGCAGATGAAATGTTTGTCGCCGCGCTGGAAGCGCCGTTTGATCAGGGTGCACACCTCGTCCACGTCGAAGGGCACCTCGGGTACCAGGGTCAGGTGCGCGCCCGCGGCCATACCGGCGTTGATGGCGATCCAGCCCGCGTGCCTGCCCATCACTTCGACCAGCATGACGCGCTGATGGGATTCCGCGGTGGTGTGCAGGCGGTCGATCGCCTCGCTGGCGATGCTCAACGCCGTGTCGTGCCCGAAAGTGACGTCGGTGCAATCGATGTCGTTATCGATGGTCTTGGGCACGCCGACCACCGGCACGCCCTCGTCGGACAACCAACTGGCCGCGGTGAGCGTGCCCTCGCCGCCGATCGGGATGAGTGCGTCGATGCCGTTGTCGTCGAGTGTCTGTTTGATGCGGGGCAGGCCCTCGCGCAGGACGTCGGGATTGGTGCGCGCGGTGCCGAGTATGGTCCCGCCCTTGGTCAGCAGCCGGTCGGTGCGGTCGTCGTTGAGGATCTGGATCTTGCGATCCTCCAATAGGCCGCGCCAACCGTCCTCGAAGCCGACTATCGCGTCTCCGTATCGCCCGTTCGCGGTACGAACGACGGCGCGGATGACCGCGTTCAGTCCTGGACAGTCTCCGCCTCCGGTCAAGACTCCGATGCGCATGGCGGATATCTTGCCCCGCCCCGCGTATCCGGGGGCCTGCGGCCCCGTGAACCTTGGGTAACCAGCTGCACTCACCGTGGATCTCCGGATTCGTTCGGTAGAAATGTCGACAGGTTCTGGTCGCGCGCTCCTTCCAGTCTCGATGTCCCGGCGCGTTTCGCAAACCGGACAGACCGGTGCGTCGTAGTCGTGTCCGCGGCGGGCGCGATTCCGCCGGGTGCGCGAGGGCCGGGCCGTATCATCGAATACGGCCGTCGCGGTAGCGGACGCCGGGTGACCGAACAGCATAATCGCACGTCACAGCGCATTATCGGAGCTCGATCGGCCACGGTGACGTGCCGGAACGCCCGGCGGTCCGAGCGGCGTTCCATGGTGATCCACCGGGGGCGAATCGCGCCGGGCCGGGCGATACGCCCTCTTCGAGAATTCGATCAGGGAGGTATCGCGATGAAGGCCCTTCAGTATCGAGAAATCGGCGCGGCGCCGGAATTGGTCACCGTGCCCGATCCGGAGCCGGGACCGGGGCAGGTGCTGCTGAAAGTTTCGGCGGCGGGCGTCTGCCACTCCGATATCGCCGTCATGTCCTGGCCGGAAAGCGAATTTCCGTACCGGCTGCCCCTGACATTGGGCCACGAGGGCGCGGGCACGATCGCCGCGCTCGGCGACGGCGTCACCGGCGTCGCGATCGGCGATTCCGTCGCCGTCTACGGCCCGTGGGGCTGCGGACGGTGCGCGCCGTGCGCGGCGGGCAAGGAGAACTACTGCGTGCGCGCGACCGAACTGGGCATCTTCCCGCCCGGACTCGGCGCGCCGGGCGCCATCGCCGAATACCTGATCGTGGACGACTCCCGCCACCTCGAGCCGCTCGACGGACTCGACCCGGTGCGCGCGGTACCGCTCACCGACGCCGGGCTCACGCCCTACCACGCCATCAAGCGCTCGCTGCCGAAACTCGGGCCGGGCTCGACGGCCGTCGTCATCGGGGCGGGCGGACTCGGGCACGTCGCGATCCAACTGTTGCGCGCGGTGAGTCCGGCGCGCGTCATCGCGATGGATATCAGCGACGACAAACTCCAACTGGCGCGCACCGTGGGCGCGCACGAGACCGTGACTTCCGACGCGAAGGCCGCCGACCGGGTGCGCGAATTGACCGGCGGACGCGGTGCCACGGCCGTCTTCGATTTCGTCGGGGCCGAACCGACCGTCGCCACGGCGGGCGCCTGCGTCGCCATGGAAGGTGACGTGACGATCGTCGGCATCGGGGGTGGCACGCTGCCCGTCGGCTTCGGCGTCATGCCCTTCGAGGTCAGCGTGACAGCGCCGTACTGGGGCAGTCGCGGCGAATTGCGTGAGGTTCTCGACCTCGCGCGGGCGGGGGCCGTCGATGTCCATGTCGAGACGTTCGGGATGGACGAGGCTCCGCTCGCGTACGAGCGATTGCACGCGGGGAAGATCGACGGGCGCGCGGTGATCCTGCCCAACGGGTGATCGCCACGGGGCACGCGATGGCCCCGCGGCGGAGTCAGTAGAGGTAGACGATCGCGTTGTCGCCGCCCGTGCAGGTCACGAAGTCGATACCCGCGGTGCAGTCCATCGTGTACTCGCGCTGGCTGACCGGGCTCGTGGCCGTCACGCTGTGTTCGTCGCCCGCTTGGGCGTCACCCGCCGCCCACCCGTACGCCTCGCGCACCGCTTCCGCGAACGGGCAGCTGGTCACCCGGCTGCCCGTCGCCGAGGCCGAGTAGCGACCGACCTTCGGCTTGGACTGCGCGCAGGCCTGCGCGTCGTCCGGCAGCCGGACCGTACTCGTCGGCAGATCCTGCGCCGGTGCGTCGCCGCCGCCGCGCGCGTGCCAACCGACCACGCCCGCGACGGCCGCGGCGATCGCGAGCACGGCGACGAACAGCAACAGCAGCCGAGGGGTACGGCCGCGAGCGGGTGGTGCGGGCTGGGCCGACCGCGCGACGGCGGCGTCACCCACCCGGCCGAAGTGCGTTGTCGGCGGGGCCGATTGCGTGGAAGGCTGCGGGCGCCCGGCCGGTATCGGGCCGGAGTTCCGAGTCTGCGCGGATCGGACGGGCGGTCGAGGTGGACCGACCTGGCCGGGCCGCGATTCGCGACCGGGGACGGACGACGCCGATCGCCCCGGAAGCCGGTTCGTCGTGGCACTCAGATCGACGGTCGACGGGTCACCGTCGGTCGCCTGCGGTCCCGTCGGGCCCCTGGTACCCGGTGGGCGGTTCCGCGCCAGCGCGGTGAAGTCGACGGTGGCCGCGGCGTGCGGCGCAGCTCCCTGCGCGGTGTTCGGCGCCTGCGCTCCCTCCCGCGGCCCCGTGCCGGGCGAACGCTTCTCCGACCCGACGTTCGGGGCCTGCACCCCTTCCCGAGGACCGGCGCCGGGTGAACGGGTCTCCGACGCGGCGCTGGGTATCTGCGCCCCTTTCCGCGGATCGGTGCCCGGTGAGTTGTTCTTCGACGCGGCGTTGGGCGCCTGCGCCCCTTTCCGCGGGCCCGTGCCGGGAGAACCACTCTCCGAGACCCTCGGGGTTCTGACGGTCGCCGCGGCCGGGGCGGCGGTGGTCGATTTCGCGGTCACCGCGTCGAGATCGACGGTCGGCGCGGACGCGCCCCCGGCCTCGCCTTCGCCCGCCGCGATCGGTTCGCGCGCGTTCGGCGTGCCGGACCCCGCGGCCGCCCCCTCGCGGGGCGCAGGGCCCCGCCCACCCGAATCGCCGCCACCGCTCGGCTCACGCGTCTGTCGCGCGCCGGGGCGGCCCGGTGGGATCGTCGGGTTCGGACCGGATGGGGGTCGCGCGTCGCGGATCCGGCGGGTGGTCGCGTCGGAGGCGCGGGGATCGCCGTGTCCGCCGCCGGTTTCCACGGCAGGGAAGACGACCGTGGTCGGGGCGGGCAGGCCCGGTTCGCGGCGCTGCGACTCCGGTCCGGGTGCCGTCAGGGCGGCGCGCGCCGCCGAGGCCAGCGCGCTCGCGCTGGGATAGCGGTCGGCGGGATCCTTGGCCATGCCGCGGACGACGACCTCGTCCAGCACCGGGGGCAGGCCCGACTGCTTGGCGCTCGGGCGCGGCGGCGGCGTGGTCAGGTGCGAGCGGATCAGGACGTTCATGCCCTCGGCCGGGAACGGCTGTGCACCGGTGAGGCATTCGTAGAGCACGCAGGCCAGCGAGTAGACGTCGGCGGCGCCGGAGACCGGCGCGGTGTCGAAACGTTCCGGCGCGATGTAGTTGTAGGAGCCGACGGCGGTGCCGGTGTCGGTGACGCTCGGATCGCCCGCCGATCGCGCGATGCCGAAATCGGCGAGGTAGGCGAAATCCGACGGCGTCACCAGGATGTTCGCGGGCTTGACGTCGCGGTGCACCAATCCCTCGGTGTGCGCGGCGTCGAGCGCGGCGGCGATCTGCTCGATGATGCCGACCGTGCGGACCGGGCTCAGCGGCCCCTTCTCCTCCAGTACCGACCGCAGGTCGCTGCCGCGGACCAGTCGCATATCGATATAGAGGACGCCGTCGATCTCGCCCCAGTCGTGGATCGGGATGACGTGCGGTTCGGCCAGCCTGGCCGTGGCCTTCGATTCGCGGCGGAACCGCTGCTGGAACACCGGATCCCTCGCCAGTTCGGTCGGGAGCAGTTTCACCGCGACGACCCGGCCCTTCACGGTGTCGTAGGCCTCGTAGACCTCTCCCATTCCGCCTCGGCCGAGCAGTGAGCGAAACTCGTACGGACCGAATCGGGAACCGACCCGCGAATCCGCGTCATCCACCCCGTTACCTCCACCTCGCGGGCGTGGCCGTCCGGAGCGCACGCACGCGTCCACGACCTCACCTACATTGTTCGCTCCCCTGGCGTTTCACGTTTCTCAAGACGAGCATTTGCCCGAGGCCAGTTCACCGAGGTGCTCGGAGACCAGTGCCGCCATCTTGTCCATCGCCGCCATACCGTCGGAGAACGTACCGGAATCCGGTTGGGCCGCAAGCGCGACGGCGATCTGCCCGCGCGCCGTGGAGATCAGACCGAACTGACGGACCAGATATTTTCCCGAAGTGTCCGGACCCCAACCGCCCTTGAATTCGGCGCCGTTGAACGCGCCGAGACCCCAGCGATGACTCGGGACGATCTGTTCCATGAGTTTGACCACGGTGGAGACCCGGTTCAGGCAGGGCAGCCGGGAGGCGAACCGGACCTGGTCGTTCAGTGTCCATTCCGCCTGCCCGAACGACGAGTAGTCGGTGCGGGTACGGGTGGCCGGGATGACGGTCTTGTCGTCGCCGCCTTCGCGCAGCACCGCCTGGACCGCTGAGGCGGCCTCCTGGCCGGAGCCGAGCGCCGCCCACAGCACATCGGCCGCGGCGTTGTCGGATTCGGTGATCGCGGCGGTCGCGGCGAATCCGCCGTTCGCGGAACTGTCGCGGATCGCGGCGATCGTCAACGGCACCTTCATCGTCGACCACGCCGGACCGGTCGTCCAGTCTCCGAACGTGACCACATCGTCGCCGCCGACCGCGACCACGGCCATGCCGTAGTGGCCCTTCATCGAGGCCTGGAACTGCTGGAAACCCGCCGCGAGGGTGCCCGGCAGGGTCATCTCGATCTTCGGTTCGGAAACCGCTGCGGCCTGGGTGATCGTCGAGGACTCGATCTCCTCGACGCTTCCGTTCTGGGCCGCGCACGAGGTGGTGAGCATCAGCGCGAGCGCGCAGGCACCGAGGGCTTTTCGAATACGACTATCGGACATCACTTGACGCATTACTTTCGAGAGCTCCCCACGATACCTGCGTACGTACGGTAACGGGTAACCGTACTCGGGCCGTCGACGGCGCGCGTATCGCGCGCCCGCCCGAGGCCCGACGTCCATCTGTGAGCGGGTACCGCTCGGGGCGTCCCGTCTCGCCCACGCTCCTGGGAGCCCCGCTTCGACACGCACCGAGCCTAACCCGCATTCCGGCGTGTCGGGGTGGGCATTCCGTTCGGAAATATCTCCGCTCCGACACCCGCGGCCCGAACACCGGACCGCGCGACGCGCTCAGTAGATGTAGACCACCGCGTTCTCGCCACCCGTGCAGGTGACGAGCTGTCCCGACGCGACGCAATTCATCGTGTAACTGCGCCCGGTCACCGGGCTCACCGCGACGATCGATCGGGGCGCGCGCGAGGACGTGGCCGCGGCGGATTCGGCGTAGGCCTGCCGAACCGCCTCGGCGAACGGGCAACTCGTCACCTCACTGCCCGTCGCCGTCTGGGCGAAGGAGCCGGGAACCGCTCGACCCGTCGAACAGGATTTCGCGCCCGCTGGCAGGGCGGTCGACGTGGCGGCGGCCGAGGTGGTCGACGACGCGCTCGGCGCCGCGGCCCCACCGGGGGTGGTGCCGCGCGAGACCGCCGAGGTGGTGATCGACCCCGCCTGGTCGACGATGTCCGCGCTCTTGTCCTTCGACGCGAACATCGTCCAGCCGATGACACCGCCGACGGCCAGCACCACGATGACGACCCCCGCGACCAGCATGGGCAGCACGATCGAACGTCGCCGCTCGGGTTCCTGGTAACCGTTCCCGTAGTAGTCGTCGTATTCACCGGGCGCGCCGTAGCCGTCGTTGCCGGGGGCGTAACCCTGCGCGCCGTAGGCGGGTTCGCCCTGACCGCCGTAGCCGTACGCCGCCTGCGGATCGGCCACGTCCTGCGCGTAGAAGCCGCCGGTTCCGTGCGGGTACCCGGGTGAATCTGGCTGGTAGTCCGAATATGCCTGTGCCGCCGGGTAGGCGTCGGGTTCGGGATACCGGGGCTCGTTCGGCGTCTGCTGCCGCGCGCCGTCGTAGTGCTGGGTGGCGGCGACGTGCGGATCGGGATCGTATGCCGCGCCGTACGCCTCGGCGGGGTCGGCGAAGGCATCGTGCGCGGCCGACGGCGCGTAGGGCTGCGGCGCGTCGATTCCGTATTGCCTGGTCTCCTCGGCGGCCTGCGAGAGCGCGCCCGGATCGCGGAACTGCTGCGTCGGCGGCGAGTACGGATCCTCACCGAAACCGTCGTAGTGCTGGGTCTCCGGCGCGAAAGACCCCTGCTGCGCGGCGCTCTCGCCGTACGGCGGTGCACCGTGACCGTACTGCTCCGGATTCCCGCCGTCGTAGCGCTGCGTCTCGGCCGCGAAGCCCCCCGACGGCGGAGCCTCGCCGTATGACCGAGCGTCCGAACCGTAAGCCTGGGCCGCTCCGTCGTAACGCTGCGTCTCGGGCGCGGCGAACGAACCGGAACCCGGTGCGGAATCGCCGAACGCCTGCGCGGCGGGACCGTACGCGTCGGGAACCGCGCCGTCATAACGCTGAGTTTCGGGAGCCGCGAACGAATTCGAACCGGGCGCGGAGCCTCCGTACGCGTGAACGGCAGGACCGTAGGCGTCGGGGACCACACCGTCATATTGCTGCGTCTCGGGAGCCGCGAACTCACCGGATCCCGGAGCGGAATCGCCGTATCCCTCAGCGGCGGGACCGTACGCGTCGGGGACCCCCCCGTCGTAACGCTGGGTCTCCGGAGCCGCGAACGAGCCGGAACCCCCGTACGCCCGAGTCGCGGGACCGTACTCCTCGGCAGATCCGGTCTCGGCGGGGAATGCTCCGGAAGCGGGCGCGTGGGCCCCCGGGGTGGGCACGGCACGCTCGTACTGTTCGGTCGGCGGCGCGAAACCCTCTTCCGGGCGGGGGAATTCCGGCAGACGCTGCTGCGGCATCGCGACGGCGGGTTCGGAGACCGACGGCACCGGCCCGTATCGCTGGGTCTGCGGCGCCGGGTACCGCGCGGGCTCGGGGGTGTACTCCTGCTGCCCCTGCTCGTACAGGTGCGCGTCCGGGAACGGACGGATCGGCACCGGGGGCTCGTTGACCTGCGCGGGGACCGGCGGTGCCGCGTTCTTCGGTTGACGCGACGGCAGCGGTTCGAATTGGAGTTCGGTGGGCACGGCGGTCGCGGCGGTCGGGATGATCGAGAATTCCCCGGTGGGCTCCGGCGGCACCAGCGAACTCAGCGGGGCGGGTTCGGACTGCTGCCCGAAACGGGCCGGGTCGGGAGTGCGGACAACGAAGGTCGGCGCGACCGGAATCGGTCCCGTCAGCGCCGCGCGCGCGGCCTGCGCCAGCGCGACCGCCGTCGGATACCTGTCGCCAGGCGCCTTGGCCATACCGCGCGCGATCACCGCGTCCAGCGCGGGCGGCAGTCCGGCGCGCAACGCGCTCGGACGCGGCGGCGCTTCGGTCATATGCGCCCTGATCAGCACATTCATACTGGCCGACGCGAACGGGGATGCCCCGGTGAGGCATTCGTGCAGCACACAGGTGAGCGAATAGATATCGGCGCTGCCGCTCACGTCACCGACGTCGAAACGCTCCGGCGCCATGTAGATATAGGAGCCGACGGCCATGCCGACCTGGGTGACCGAGCTGTCGCCCTCACTGTGCGCGAGGCCGAAATCGGCGAGATAGGCGAAATCCGATTCGCCGACGAGGATATTGGCGGGTTTGACATCGCGGTGCACGAGCCTGGCGGCATGCGCGGCGTCCAGCGCCGACGCGATCTGATCGATGATGCCGAGTGCGCGTTCGGGACTCATCGGGCCCTGGCCGCGCAGGATCTCGCGCAGGTCGACGCCGGAGACCAGTCGCATATCGATGAACAGGACTCCGTCGATCACGCCCCAGTCGTGGACGGGGATGATGTGCGGTTCGTCCAGCCGTGCCACCGCCTGCGATTCACGGCGGAAACGCACCTGATAGACCGGGTCCTTGGCGTATTCTTCGGGCAGTAGCTTGACCGCTACCACTCGATCTTTCACGGTGTCGTAGGCCTCGTAGACCTCGCCCATTCCGCCTCGGCCGAGCAGCGAGCGCAACTCGTACGGCCCGAACCTGCTGCCGTCCCTCCACCCAGGTCCGTCCACCCCGTGAAACCTCCGCTTCCCGGGCGACGCCGGGTACCCGGTCGTCCTGCCCGTCAAAGACTGGATTCTCCTGGTGCGACCACCCCGTGGTCAAACGCAAAGACGATCGCCGCGGCCCTGTCCCGCAGGTCGAGCTTGCCGAATATGTGTCCTACGTGGCTTTTCACGGTGACCTCGGAGATGCCGAGACCTTTGGCGATCTCCGAATTGCTGCGTCCGCGCCCGATCAGTTCGAGCACTTCGTATTCGCGGGCGGTCAGTTCACCGAGCCGGTCGCCGTCGCGTGCGGAGACCGGGCGCACCGTCCGATAGGCCGACAGCACTCGCCCGGTGACCGACGGGTCGAGCCAGGCGCCGCCCGCCGCGACCGTGCGGACCGCGCGGATCAGATCCTCGGCGGGTGAATCCTTGAGGATGAATCCGGCGGCGCCCGCGCGCAGCGCACCCGAGAGCAACTGGTCGTCGTCGAAGGTGGTGAGCACGAGCACCGGCGGCGCGTCCTGACCGGTGCGCAGCGTCCTGGTGGCATCGATGCCGCCGACCCGCTTCATCCGCAGATCCATCAGCACCACGTCGGGGCGCGCGGTCGCGACCGCGCCCGGAACCTGATCGCCGTCACTGCATTCGGTGACCAGGAATCCGTCCCTGCGGCGCAGGATGCGGCGCAGACCACCGCGAACCAATTCCTGATCGTCGACGACGAGCACGGCGACGGTGTCCACACCGTTGGTCGAGGACACAGTCGTCACTCGTTCTCCTTCTCCAGGGCCACAGTCACTTGCTCTCCCTCGCGAGGGTCACAGTCATGGTCTCCCCGTCATGGTCCCGGTCATGTGTTCTCCCCCGCCGCGATCACGGCCGCGTTGTTCGTCGTATCCCGCTCCGACAGCGGGCACGAGAGCCAGCCACGTGACGCGGTGAGCGGGAATTCGGCGCGCACCGACCAGCCGCCGCCCTCCGGTCCCGCGACGATCCGGCCGCCGAGCAGTTCCGCGCGCTGACGCATACCGGACAAACCCATCCCGCCACCGGCGTCGCGCGGCGCACCGGACGGCACGGAATTGTCGACGACGAGTCGGACCGAGGTGGAATCCACCGTCAGCCGCACCCGCGCGCTCCCGCCCGGCGCGTGTTTCACCACATTGGCCAGCGATTCCTGTCCGATGCGGTAGAGCGCGAGGCCGACGGCGGCGGAAACGGCGCCGAGGTCGCCCTCCTCGGTCCTGCGCACATCGAGCCCGGCGCGCACGAAATCACCGACGAGATCCTCGATATCGCCGATGCCCGGTTCGGGCGCCGATCGGGACGGGCCCGCGTCGAGCAGCCCGATGGTGCGGCGGATATCGGCCATCGCCTGCCTGCCGAGACGTTCGGCGTCGATCAGCGCCTCGACGGCGTCGTCGACGTCGCGGTCGGTCTGCAACGCGTGCCTGGCCGCGGTCAGATGCAGCAGGGTGATGCTCAGTGAATGCGCGATCACGTCGTGCACCTCGCGCGCGATCCGCCTGCGTTCCTCGCCCGCCGCCTGCGCCGCGCGGATCGCCTGACCCTCGCGCTCCTGGTACAGGAATTTGCGCTGGTACTGCAACATCACGCCGACCAGCCAGCCGAGCGCGATGCCGACGGTGTACATGGGCAGACCGTGCAATCGCTCGCCGTCGACACTCCACAGCAGATCTCCCGCCGCGTCGAAGGCGGCCAGTTCCAGCGCCCCGACGACGGCGAACAGGGCGCTCCACCGTTTGGGCGCGATCGCCGCGACCTCACCGACCACGACGACGAGCACGAACGGCGCGAAATCGACCGACACCGGCTGCGCGAGGAATACCGCGGTCGAGCCGAGCCCGGTCACGGCGAGCATGACCGGGGTCGGGGCGATGCCGAAGAAACAGAACAGCGGCACCGTGGCGAAGGCGAGCATCATCGCCACCAGTGGCAGCACGGTGGGGAAATACTCGTGGCGCTGGATCGTCGCCGCGACGCCGACCACGGCGAGCGCGGCGTCGGCGCTGATCATCAGCGAGGGCGGGTAGTCGAACGGCAGTTGTTCCAGATTGGCGCGCAGGGTCGCGACCGGATTACGCGAGAAAGCGACGAATCGGTCGCGCACACTCCCACGCTGCCCGGCGGGTACCGCCGCACGGGCGCCCGCGGTGGCGGGAATGGCGTGGGTCACATCCATACGCCCAGGTTAGTCGTAGCGTCCGGGCGCACGCATCGTCCCGCGAGTGGGCCCCGCCTCCTACCCGGGTAGGAGGCGGATTCGGGTCCCTGGCACGACGACCCGGCCTCGGTCCGGCCGTAGCGTTGAGACATCCCCACCAGGCCCCGAAACGATCCGGGGCACCGCGGACGTCACACGGAAGGTCCGACGCCATGTCTTGGGAAGATCACCACCGCCGTTCCGACATCGTGCACACCGTCCTCGAGCGCGCCACGCTCGACCCGCACGACCCCGACCTGTTCGCCGGCATCCCGGATCTGGATCGCCTGTTCGGCGGACCCACCGGATTGCTGCTCACCCTGCGGCACCGCTGGAACAATCACCTGGCGGCGAAGCTGGATCAGGCGCTCGCGCAGGGACAGTCCGACGCCGAGGCCTATCTCGAACTCCGCGGTGAACAACCGGCACTGCGCGCACTGCTCGACGCCCAGTATGGTCACCGCGACTCGACCGCCGCGGCGATGGCCCGCTGACCAACGAAAGAGAAACGGGGGACCGACGATGCCGGAACCGGCCATGCTGGAACTGTCCGATATCACCAAGCGGTACCGGGTCGGCGGGCAGACGGTCGTCGCGCTCGACGGGATCGGCCTACGGATCGAATCCGGTGAATTCACCTCGATCATCGGACCTTCGGGCTCCGGGAAGAGCACGCTGCTGCACCTGCTCGGCGCACTCGACAGCCCGGACGCGGGGTCGATCCGCTTCCGCGGCGAGGAGATCGGCGCGCTCGACGAGGAGCGTCAGTCCGAATTCCGCAGGCATCGCGTCGGTTTCGTCTTCCAGTTCTTCAATCTGCTGCCGACGCTGTCGGCCTGGGAGAACGTCGCGGTGCCGAAACTGCTGGACGGCACCGGATTACGCAAGGCCAAACCGCGCGCACTGGAACTGCTGGACCGGGTCGGGCTCGGCGACCGGGCCGAACACCGACCGGCCGAACTGTCCGGCGGACAGATGCAGCGCGTCGCGGTGGCGCGCGCGCTGATCATGGATCCGCCGCTGATCCTCGCCGACGAACCCACCGGCAACCTCGACTCCACCACCGGCGCTTCGATTCTCCGACTGCTCGGTGAGATCGCCGCCAACGGCAATTCGGTGGTCATGGTGACCCACGACATGGGCGCGGTGGAGTACTGCGATCGCGTGATCACCCTGCGCGACGGCAAGATCGGGTCCAACGACAAGGTCGACCGGACGGCCGGATCGGGTGCCGACGCGGTGCGCGCATGATCGGGGCCGCCTGGGACCGGCTGCGACTGTTCAATATTCGTGAACTGTTCGCACACCGCGGACGTTCGGCCATGTCACTGGCCGTCATGGCTATCTCGGCCGCGCTGCTCGTCGCGGTGCTCAGCATCTCCGGTTCGGTGACCGGATCGGTGGACCGGCTCACCAAGGCGTTGGGCGGTAAGGCCGAACTGGAGATTACCGGCATCACCGACGCGGGTTTCGACCAGTCGCTGCTCCCGGCCGTCGCGGCCACCCCCGGCGTCGACAAGGCGGTGCCCATGTTGCGCGCGCAACTCGGCAGCGGCGCCGACCGGGCGCTGCTGATCGGCGCGGACGCGAATATGGGCGCGCTCGGCAGCGAACTCGCAGGCCCGATGTCCGCGCAGATCGGCAAGTTGTTCGCGGTGCCGAACGGGGTGCTGGTGGGCGCGGCGATGGGCAGAGCCGAAGGCGAGAGTTTCCCGCTGGGTTCCGGAACCGTCACGGCGGCGGGCGTTCTCGACGAGGACACCTCGGCCGAACTCAACGGCGGTCATATCGTCGCCGCCCCGCTCGGGCTGGCGCAGAAGCTCACCGACCGCGTCGGCCGCCTCGATTCGGTGCAGATCGTCGCCGTCGACGGCACCGATATCGGTGCGCTGCGCGCGCGACTGACCGAGGTGGTCGGTGGCCGCGCGGTGGTAGCGGATCCGAGTCTGCGCACCGTCCAAGCGGGCGGCGCGATCCAGATCGTGCGGTATTCGACGCTGATGTCGTCGGCCGCCGCGTTGATCGTCTCGGCGTTCCTCATCTACAACGCCATGAGTATGGCGATCGCCCAGCGCAGACCGATGCTGTCGCTGCTGCGTGCCATCGGAGGCAAACGCGCGCCGATGGTGCGCGATCTGCTGGTCGAGGCGGCGCTGCTCGGTGTGCTCGGCGGCGCGATCGGCGCGCTGATCGGCGTTTTCATGGGCCGAGTCGCGATCGGACGACTGCCCGCCGCCATCATGCAATCGGTCGAGGCGCGCACCGAGTACCTGGTGCCCGGCTACGCGATTCCGGTCGCGGTGGCCGCCTGCGTGGTGGCCAGTGTGTCCGCCGCGGGCATCGCCGCCAGGCAGGTCTACAAGGTCGAGCCGATCGAGGCACTGGTACCGGTCGGTGTCGGCACTTCCGACGTGACGCGGCCCGCGCTTCGTTGGATCGCGATCGTCGTCGGTATCGCCGCGACCGTCGCGGCTGTCGCCATCGCCGAAACCGATCTGGGCCGGGTGTCGCTGGCCTCGATCTCCCTGTCGTTCAGCGCGGCGGTGGTGCTCTGCTTCGCGGCCACCGGGCCGATCGTGCGGGCCGCCGCCGCCATAGCCCGCCTGTTCGGCGCACCGGGCGCGCTCGGCGCGACCACCCTGGAGCGGGCGCCGCGGCGCGTGTGGGCGACGGCCATGACCGTCATGATCGGGGTCGCCGCCACCGTCGCCATGGGCGGGGCTTCACGCAATATGGTCGAATCGGCCACCGTCACGTTCGAGGAACTGGCGAAAACCGATATCTTCGTCAGTCCGAGCGCCATGGAACAGTTCCCGACCGGGCCTCTGCTGCCGACCGGGCTCGGCGAGAAGATCGCGGCGCTGCCCGGGATCGAAGAGGTGAGCCCGGCGCAGATGGCCTTCGCCACCCTCGGCAGCGGACGGGTCATGTTGCAGGGCCTGCCCGCCGAAAGCGGCGATATCCGAGTCGCCGCGGTCGACCGTTCGCTGCTTCCGCGCATAGCGGCCGGCGAGGGGGTGGTCGTCTCCCGCGATGTCGCGCGGTCGCTGGATCTGGCACCGGGGTCGCCGGTGACGCTGCCGACGCCGACCGGAGCCCACACCGTCGAAGTGCTCCAGGTGATTCCGTACTTCAGCGCGGTCGCGGGTGTGGTCATCATGGATCTGGACCAGCTGCGGCAGTGGTATCAGCGGCCCGGCGAGACGATCCTGTCCATCGACCTCGAACCCGGGGCCGATCCCCAGGCCGTGATCGCCGATATCCGGTCGATCGCCCCGCCGGAGATGCACATCGACACCGGGCGGGCCGCCGTCACCGCCATCTCCTCCGGCGTGCGCCAGGGCTCGGCGATGAGCACAGCCATTTTGTGGATCGTGGTGCTCGTCGCGACCGTCGCCCTGCTCAACACGCTCATGCTCTCGGTGCTGGAACGCCGCCGCGAACTGGGGGTGCTGCGCGCCATGGGCACCGGGCGCAAATTCCTGCTGCGGTCGGTGCTGGCGGAGGCCGCGGGTATCGGAATCGTCGGCGCGGCACTGGGTCTGGCCGTCGGCACGGCGGTTCAATACCTGGCGACCGTCGCGATCGGGCACGCCATGACCATCGATATCGTCTACGCCCCGGGACCGCTGATCCTGATCTACGGACTGGCGGCGCTCGGCCTCGCCCTGCTCGGATCCATCCCGCCCGCGCTGCGCGCCGCCCGCATGCCGATCGTGGAGGCGTTGGCGGCGGACTAGACGGCGTTCGCCTCGCAATGCACCAGCACTCGGTGCGCCGACACCGGATGCGGTGGCCACCGAGCGGGCGTGGGGAAGAAGGGGGCCGCCGTCCTCTGTGGGCCGCTCCGCGGAATACACCGGCGACCTGCTGGACTCGATGCGCTCACAGAGGGGCGGCGGACCACCATTCGGCGATATCCACGTCGGCGGAGGGTTGCAGGGATTGCGGACTCTTCGACGTGCCGCGGTGGCTGATGTAGAGGAGGTAGTCGGCGCGGGCCGGATCGTCCTCGAAACTGATCACCATCTTCGCGGTGTAGAAGTACGGCTGCAACGGGCCGGGCGGGTCGGGCACGATCCACCCGTGACGGGTGTGGCGCGAGCCGCTCTTCAGACCGGGTGTTTCGGTGTGCGACGGCAGCGCCGCGACCGTCGCGCGCGCCGCCGCCGGGGACCGATAGCCGAGAATCGTGTAGCTCATATAGCTCTGGTCGTCGATCACGCGATCGCACTGCCACGCGATGGTCCACGAACTCGACCGCATCGGTTCGTCTCTCGGGACGAACCCGTCGTCCGGCTCGTAGGCCGTACATTCGGCGTCCTGGTACCCCTCCCCCGCATCGACGCCACCCGGAGGCAGCAGCCGGGGGAATGCCCGCGTACTCGCCGTCAGCGGATCCGCCGCCCCCGAAGGCGTGACCGCACGCGGACCCGAGGTCGCGGGCGACGCCGCGGTATCGGAGGACTCCTCACCACCCATCACCACCGCGAGCAACGCCACCACCGCGACCACTACCGCCGCGACGGCCACCGCGAGCACCCCGATCAGCGCTCCCGTCATCCGCGATTTCCGCTGACCCCCACCATCCTGCGACGGCGGATACCCGACGGGTGGGCCCGCTCGATACCCC
>NZ_JAFMPL010000008.1:0-153702 GCF_019038455.1 Nocardia noduli | reverse complement strand
GGATTCTCTACCGCGAGTTCGGCGTCGAATCCGCACCCCGCGCCCTCCTGAACCCTCGCGCTTGGCCGGCCATCATCCGCGCCATCGCCGCCGAACTCCGCGCCGCCCGCACCCCCGGCCACGTCCGCCCACCCACCACCCCGGAAGGTGGACGCCTCGGCCTACCCGCCGATTTCCTCATCGCCCCCGACGGCCGGGTACTCGCTGCCAAACACGGCCAACATGCCGACGACCAGTGGTCCGTCGACGAACTCCTGAACCTCGCCCCGGCCCACGAACTTCCCCGTTAGAAGAAACGCGGCCGACTTCGGTCAAGGCATCAGCGACGCCGGATCGACGGTGAACTCGAAAGGTGAGCGCAGCGTCACCGTCTCACCGGCTGCGACACGATGGGTCGGCTCGTAGGTCTCGTCGGTGCCGAGGGCATAGGCGAACAGAACCGGCAACGACTCCCCCGGCAGCTGCCCCTTGAAAGGATTGATCTCGAACCGCCAGTAGTTCGGGATCCCCGCTTCGGCATACACGACCGGCTTGAGCATCCGGTCCTGCAAAGTGGTCGATTTCGACACGACCTCCGCCGCGAGTTCGACCTGTTCGACGGGAATTCCGCGCGCATCCAGTGATATCGGCCCGGTCGATACGATCAGATCGGGAATCGGCTGGTCGCCGCCGATCAACACACCCACCCCCTGGAGGACGGCATAGTCGGGCGGTAGGGCGCGGTCCAACGAACGTTCCAGCCATTTGATCAACCACTGATGACGTGGTTTCGGAGAAGCGTTCACGACGAGCTGGCCATTCAGCACCTCGTACCGGAGTCCGTCTTCGGGCATCCGATCGAGATCCGCGGCAGTCCAACGGTCGGACTTGGGAGTAGGCATGGGCATCGCCATCGGAACACCTCCAACCTCGCTGAGCAGGAGCGACCCGTCCGAGTCTAGTCCACGCGGCTCCACGCGGCCGTTGGTCCGCTGGACCGGGCCGACGGGAGTGGATCGGCACGTCACCCTGATCGCGGCTCACCTTCGCCCCGGAATCCCGCTGGTCCGGTCGGTTCGTTCGCTGCTCGTGACGCGGACGGCATCGCGGAATTCTGGGAGGTGCCGGACCCTCGAGTTTTGTCGGAGGCCCCGACTAACTTCTGGCGTAGCCACCGATCGGAGACTCGGCCGGGCGATATCCGGCCGTACCGAGATTCACCAGCTTCGGAGATGTAGATGACAGACCAGACCTCGGGTGCGATCAGCGAACTCCTGGATTCGACGCGCCCGCCGGGTTCCTTTGTCGCGCACGGCACCGCCCCGGCCGAGAGTCTGGTCATCGAGGTGGAGGGGGTGGGGGTGCTCGGGTGGCCGGTGACGCCGACGCAGGCGCGGCAGCTGTGCGATATCGCGCGCCCGGCCAGGTACGGGTTGGGCGAACAGACGCTGCTCGATCCGAATGTGCGTGATACGTGGGAGGTTCCGCGCGGGCGGATATCCGTCGACCAGGGACGTTGGCACCTGACGTTGGGGCCGGTACTCGACGCGGTGCGCACCGGCCTCGGACTGTTCAGCGACAGCGAACTGTCGGCCGAACTGCATTCGATGCTGGTGTACGAGCCGGGACAGTTCTTTCGGCGGCACCAGGATTCGGAGAAATCCGACGGCATGATCGGCACCCTGGTGGTGACGCTGCCCTCGGATTTCACGGGCGGGGAGTTGGTGGTGGAGCATCGGGGGGAGAAGGTGAGCGACCGGGGGTCGCCGGGTGAGCTCGGGTTTCTCGCCTTCTACGCCGACTGTCACCACGAGGTGCTGCCGGTGACCGAGGGCTTCCGAATCTCACTGACCTACAATCTGATCGCGAGCGGCCGCGCCGCCGCGAGCGATGATCTGGTCACCGCGCCCGCGACGATCACCACACTGGCCGGGCACCTGCGTGAGCACTTCTCCACACCGATACCGGTGCCGACATGGCTCCGCGACGGCGGACCCGCGTCCCGTCCACCGAAGCGGCTCGTCTACCTCCTCGATCACCGGTATTCCCAGCGCGGGTTCGGGTGGGATCAGCTCAAGGGCTCCGATGCCGCTCGCGCCGGAGCTCTCGTCGCGGCGTCCGAGCATGCCGAATGCGATGTGGCACTGGCCTTGGCGGAGATCCACCGGACCCACGCCTGCGACCTGTTCGAGGACGAGGACTGGATGTACGGTCGGCGGCGGCGCTGGGAACTCGTCGACGGCACGTGGGAAATAGTCGACGAGACGTGGGAACCGATCGAGGACGAGGACGAGGACTTCGATTACGAGGTGCGCGAGGGAGTCCTGCCCGTCGACCACCCCGAGCGGATCGAAACCGCGCGACTGGGCGATGATTTCGGTTCGAACGCCGAACTGACCTGGTGGATCGATCAGTCGGGAAATACTGGCACACCGGTCGAGATCTCGGTGTCGGACGGCGAGATATGTGCCGGTACAGCGGAATCCGCCCACCAGATGCTCGCCACGGAATCCGCGGGGTACATGGGCAACGAAGGCGACACGATCGATCGCTGGTACCGGCGTGCGGCGATAGTCGTGCAGCCTCGAACATGATCCGCCGCCGCCCGGAGAGCGAGTGGCGGAGTGCGACACGCACTGACGAATCCGCCGCTGCCGGACCATGTCCCGCCGACCGTCCAGGCCGACTCCGCCGATCGACGGCCGCTCACCGACGACACACGGCCCCTCACAGGGAGACACCCCGGCTCGGTCGACCCTTTCGGCGCAATCCTGGGAGCGGCGACCGACGTCCGATGTAGCTTTCGCGCTCGTGCCCGCCAACCCATCGAGTCCGCACGACGCGTACTTCCGGCGCGTCTTGTCCGTCCCCGCCAACGCCGCCTGCGAAATCCGCGACACGATCCCGAAAACCCTGATCGACCGGATCGACTGGGACAACATGGAACTACAACCGGTCAGCTTCGTCTCGGACCAACTCGACTCCCGCTTCAGCGACATCCTGTACCGCACCCGCCTCGACGGCCACCCCGCCTACATCTATCTCCTCGTCGAACATCAGAGCCGCAGCGACCGGTTCATGGCGTTGCGGATCATGGAATATCTGGTCAACATCTGGAACCAGCACCGTCACCGGTATCCGGACCAGGACACCCTGCCCGCGGTGCTGCCGCTGGTCGTGCACAGCAACGGCACCGGCCGCCGCTGGAACGCCCCGACCGAACTATCGGAGCTGATCGACCTCGACCCGGCCGCTCGGGCGGCCCTCGACCCGTACTTGCCGCGCCTGCGGTTTCTCCTCGACGACGTGGCCGCCCTCGATCTGCCCACGCTCCTGGCCCGCGACCTGACCTCCGCAACCCGCGTCATGCTGGCCTTGCACAAGATCGCGCCACGGAATACCGACCCGAGATCCGATATCCTGAAGCTGATCGATGACTTGCGTATCCTCGCCTCGGGTCCGAACGGTGTCGCGGAACTACAGGTCGTGATGACCTATATTTTGCTGGTCGGTGATTTCACCGAGGCCGATTTCGATCTGCTGATCGACCGGCTCGGTCCACGCGCCAAGGAGGCCCTGATGACGACTGCTGAACGACTCCGCGCCGAAGGCGAAGCACGCGGCCGGGCCAAGACGTTGAGCGAGCAGCTCACCCTCAAGTTCGGGGTACTTCCATCGGCAACGGTCCACACCATCCAGACCGGCCAACTCACCCAACTCCGCACCTGGACCACCCGCGTCCTGACCGCGACCACCCTCGATGAGATCTTCGCCTGATCCAGCCGACACCGGACTCCGCCGGTAGCCCCCTCGAACACAAGACGGGAGGCGCCTGTAAAAATGTCGATGCTTCCAGTCCGTTTTCGCCGACATTGCCTGCGCGATCACCGACACCCACAGAACTAGAGGCCGCGTTGGCTTGCGTGCTGTTGGTCGGTGACGCCGCTCCAGGCGAGTTCGATCTGTTGATCGACCGGCTCGGTCCACGCGGACACCGAGCCCGTCGTCGTGATCGCCACACTCCGCGACGGCGGCACCTCGGCCCTCGACGACACCGGATTGACCACGTTACGTCTGGAGGGTCTGTCCGACGAACACGCGAGGACGGTTCGGACATCCAGCCGTTCAACCTGCATACGCGAAAGCCGGAATTGAAGACCATTCGAGGCTTCCACCGGCACGATGAAATGGGGGTTACCAGATGTTTGCTGTGGAAGCCGCTGGAACAAGGACCGAACTTACCGATCAACTCGGTCCATGCGAGAAGGAGGCCCTCGAACTCGCTGTCGAACAACTCCGCTCCCAAGGCTATGGCGGAACCTATGTCAGATTGTATTGCGAGGGCTATGTCAGAGGCTATGCCGAAGCGCTGATCGAACTGCTCACCGCCAAGTTCGGGACACTTTCCCCGGCAACGATCCACACCATCCAGATCGGGGGAATTCCCCAACTCCGCACCTGGACCGACCGAGTCCTCACCGCCACCACCCTCGACGAGATCTTCGTCTGAGCGACCACGGCTATCGGAAAATTGCCGATCGCACCCGGTCGTCACCTGTTATCGATATCGCGCGCGACTTCGGATCGGCCTTCGCGGTCTCGGTGCCCGCGTCGACGGGATCCGACGGCGGGACCTCGGCCGAGTCCGGTCCGACCCGGTGTGGTCACCCGCCGGTCCGGGAAAATCTAGCCCGGACCGGCGGTGAGCGCGACTACTCCGCGGTGATGACGCGGACCTCCGGGTCGGCGGCGTCGACCGGGTCGCCGGGGGCGACGAACCAGTGGGTGACTTCGCCTTCGGCGAGGTCGTCGGCGATCTCGTCGGCGGAGGGGATCACCGAGAGAGCGCCCGCGGTGGCGGTGGCGAGGAATTCCAGCAGGGCCGGGCGGCCGGCCGAGGCGGTGGTGAACGTGGTCGATTCGTAGTCGATCGCGTTCTCGTCGCGGACCCGGATCGCCAGGTCGAGCGCTTCGGTCTGGGTGAGGGTCGCTGTCGCGCCGTCGACCAGCTGCACGAAGGCGGCGTGGCCCTCGCCGAGCGGGCGCACCCGGTCGGCGTAGGAGACCGGATGTGCGGCGGCGGCGGACAATTCGGTCTGGAGCGCCGGATCGCTCGGGACCAGCCACCGCACCTCTCCGGCGCTCGCCTGTGCGGCGATGCCGAAACCGGCTCCGGCGGAGATGATGTCGTCCTCGGACAGTCCGTGCGCGAACAGGCAGGCGCCGCCCGCCTTCTGCACGGCCCATGCCGCGACCACCAGGTCCACCGAACGGGGCAGTGCCAGCGCGACGACGTCGCCCGGGCCCGCACCGTGCGCGATGAGCACCCGTGCCAGCTGCGAGGACCGTCGATCGAGCACGTGGTAGGCGAGTTCGTCGCCGTCGCTGAGCAGCGCGGGGGCCTGCGGATCGGCCTCGACCACTTCGGCGAGCACCTTCGCCACGGTGCGCGCGCCGACAAAACCCTGCTCGGGAACCGTTGCGGCGGCCGCGATTCCGGATTCTGCGAGCAGTTTGGCGCGTTCGGCGTCGTCGAGGATGTCGATATCGCGGACCAGCCCGGCGGGGTCGCCGAGCAGAGCTTCCAGTACCCGGACCAGACGGGTCGACAGGGTGGTGACCTCGTCGGCGGTGAACCGGTTGAGCAGGTATTCGACATCGATGCCGAGGGTGGATTCCGCGGCCACCTTGAGCGTCAGCGGATAGTGCGTCGAGTTGCTGACGTTCACGCCGGTCACCGACATACCGTCGATCGAACTGGCGGCTTCGATCGCCTCGCGGTCGATCGGGTACGACTCGAAGACGAACAGCGTGTCGAACTGCGATCCCGCACCCGCGGCCCGCTGGATATCGGCGAGACCGACGTAGTGGTGGTCGAGCAGTTCGGCCTGATCGCGTTGCAGGCGTTGCAGTTGCGTGCCGATGGTCGCGCCGTCGTCGATGCGCACCCGCACCGGGAGGGTGTTGATGAACAGGCCGACCATCGATTCCACCCCGGACAATTCGGCCGGGCGACCCGAGACCGTCGCGCCGAACACCACGTCGGAGCGGCCGGTGAGCCTGCCGAGCAGGATGCCCCAGGCGGCCTGGACCAGCGTGTTCACCGTGATGCCGAGTTCGGCGCAATGTTTGGTCAGCGTGCGCGTGCGGTCGACGTCGAGTTCGGTGACGATGTGGGCGGTCTCGTACTGCTCGGCCGAACGCGGTTGCGGCGCGAGTTCGGTGGGTTCGCTGACGCCGTCGAAGGCGTTCGCCCAGACCCGCAACGAATCCTGGAGATCACGTCCGGTCAACCATTCCAGGAAGGTCCGGTAGGAGGCGATCTCCGGCAGCGCCGACCCGTCGCCGCGCAGCGCGTAGAGCACGAGTAGATCCTGCATCAGCAGCGGCATCGACCAGCCGTCGAGCAGGACGTGGTGGGTGGTGATGGCCAGATGCCATTTCTCGACGCCGGTGCGGAACAGGGTGAATCGCACCAGCGGCGGTGCCGCCATGTCGAACCGGTCGGCGAGGTCGGCGGCGAGGTGTTCGCGCAACCGCGCGTCCTGGTCGCCGTCGGAGGTGAGATCCACGTCGCGCCAGGGCACGTCGACGCCGTCCATGACCACCTGCACGGCCTGACCCGACGAGTCGGTGACGAACGCGGTGCGCAGGTTGGGGTAGCGGTCGATCAGACCCTGCGCCGAGGTGCGCAGGCGGTCGGCGTCGACGACACCGTCCAGGTCGATGACCGCCTGGATGGTGTAGACGTCGACGGTCGCCGTCGTCATCAGCGCGTGGAACAGCAGGCCCGATTGCAGCGGGGTCAGCGGCCACACCTCGTTCAGGCCGGGGTAGGTGCGCTCCCACTGTTCGATATCGGACTGGCCGACCCGGACCAGCGGCATATCCGACGGCGTGCGGCCACCGGCGTCCGGCCTGCCCGCGTGCGCGGCGAGCGCGCCGAGCGCGGCCACCCAGTGCTCGGACAGTTCGGCCACCCGGTCCGCGGTGAGCAGTCCGGAGGGGTAGGCGAACGAGGCGATCAGCTGCGGGCCGTTCGCGCCGTCGACCACCGTCGCGTCGATATCGACGGTCGCGGCGGCGGACATGCCGGGATCGAGCAGGGTGGTGATCTCGGCGGGCAGGACACCCCGGTAGTGGAAACCGATCTGGCCGAGGTCGCCCAGCCCGTGGCCGAGACCGTGGTTCGGCACCGAAAGCAGCTGTTCCTTCACCGATTTCACGACCGCGCCCATGGCGGTGCCGCCCGCGAAAGCGTCGTCGAGATCGGTTCCGGTCAGGTCGATCCGCGCCGGGTGGGCGAGGGCGAATCCGCCGAGGGTGCGCGAGAGGTCCGCGCCCGCGACAGCGTCGACCGCGCGACCGTCACCGTCGAGCCGGACGAGCATCGTCGACTCGCGGGTGCCGCGCCACCGCAGGACCGCGACCGCCAGGGCCGAGAGCAGCCCGTCGGTGACGGTCGTGCGATAGAGCGCCGGAACGGTGTCGACCACGGCCGCGGTGATATCGGCGGGGACCACGACACGCAGGTGTTCCACCGTGCGCGCGGTGTCGACCGCCGGATCGAAGGCGCGGTCACCGAGCAGCGGATCGGGTGTCGCCGAGATCTCCTGCCAGAAGGCCTCGTCGGTGCCCGCGGGCGCCTCCGCGACACTGTGCGCCCAGCGCCGCAGTGTGGTTCCGGTGGACGGCAGGGCGAGCGGCGCGTCGATGCCGAGACGATCGGCAGCCGTGGTCAATTCATCGAGCAGGATCTGCCAGGACAGGCTGTCGGCCACGAAACCGTGTGTGACGACCAGCAATTCGTCGTCGCGGTGATCGGCGAAGGTGAAGAGCACGAACTGCGCCACGATGCCTTCGGCCGGATCGAGACGGGTGGCCGCCTCCCGGAATTCCGCCTCGGCGAGCTGCGCCAGGTCGGCGTTCTTCGCCACCCTGGCCTCGCACACCATGTCCTCGATATCGAGGACACCGGATTCGAGCGCTTCGAATTCCCAGCCGCCGCCGATCTTGCGCAGCCGGGTGCGCAGGGCGTCGTGACGGTCGATGATCGCGGTGATCGCCTCGAGCAGGGTGTCCCAGTCGAGTGCGGCGGGCAGCGGCAGCAGGGCCGCGCGGGCGAAGCGCGGATAGCCCGCGCTCTTCGGCGAGCCGACGCCTTCGGGGAGCACCGCGCGCATGGCGGGGGTCAGCGGGATTTCGCCGATTCCACCGCCGGGCAGTTCGCGGATCCGGTCCAGTGCCGGATCGGGAGCCGTGTCGGCCACCGAGGCCAGCGCGGCGACGCTGCGCTGGTCGAAGACGTCGCGCACGCTGAACACCACGCCGAGCGCCTTGGCCCGCGACACCAGCTGGATCGACAGGATGCTGTTACCGCCGAGTGCGAAGAAATCGTCGTCGGCGCCGATGTGCTCGACGGCGAGCACATCGCTGAACACTCCCGCCACCAACTGCTCGACCGGTGTCACCGGCGCGCGGAACTCCGCCTTCTCGAAGGTCGGCTCCGGCAACGCGTTGCGGTCGAGTTTGCCGTTCGCGTTCAGCGGCAGGGCGTCCAGCGCGACGAAGGCGCTCGGCACCATGTAGGAGGGCAGTTCGGCGGCGAGCGCGGAATGCAGTGCGCGCCGGTCCAGTTCGCCGGTCTCCGGGTCGATTCCGGCGACGAACGGCACCACGTAGGCGACGAGTCGGTCGCCGAGGCCGGGGTCGGTGTGCGCGAGCACGGCCGCGGCGGCGATCGCGGGCTGACGCAGCAGCGCGGCCTCGATCTCGCCGAGTTCGATACGGAAACCGCGGATCTTCACCTGGAAGTCGGTGCGGCCCCGGTAGTCCAGTTCGCCGTCGGCGTTCCAGGCCACCAGGTCGCCGGTGCGGTACATGCGCTCGCCCGCCGTGCCGAACGGGTCGGCGACGAACCGTTCGGTGGTGAGATCGGGGCGGGCGAAGTAGCCGCGCGCCAATTGCGCACCGGCGAGGTACAACTCGCCCGAGACACCGACCGGGACCGGCCGCAGCCGCGCGTCCAGCACGTAGACGCGGCTGTTCCATTCCGGCGCGCCGATCGATACCGAGGTCCGGTCGGCCGCGGTGACCAGGTGGCTGGTGATGGAGACCGCGGCCTCGGTGGGGCCGTAGAGGTTGAACAGCTGTGCGGCGTTGCCCGCGCGGAAACGCTGCGCGGTCGCGGCGGGCAGCGCCTCGCCGATGGCCAGCACGCGGCGCAGCGAACCGGGCAGCCGATCCTCGGATTCGGTCAGCAGCGCGTCGAGCATGGACGGCACCACGTGCAGGGTGGTCACACCCGTGGCGCGCATCAGCTCGTTCAGGTACGTCGGATCGCGATGTCCGTCGGCGGTGGCGATGACGAGCCTGGCGCCGCTCACCGCCGCCGACCAGAATTCCCACACCGACAGGTCGAAGGTGGCCGCGGTCTTGAGCAGGACCGCGTCCTCGATGCCGAGGCCGAATTCCGCCTTCTTCCACAGCAATTGGTTCGCGATCGCGCCGTGCGGCAGCGCGACGCCCTTGGGCTGGCCGGTAGAACCGGAGGTGAAGATGACGTAGGCGGTATTCGCCGCGGTGAGTGCGCCGCGACGCTCGGACGGGGTCACCGGGTTCGCCGAGAAGCCCGACAGGTCCAGTTCGTCGATGACGACCGATTCGGCCGTCGCCGTCGTGAACGATTCCCGGTCGGTGGTCAGCACGCAGACCGGCGCGGCCGTGGCCAGGATGTAGTCGACCCGGTCCGCGGGCTGATCGGGGTCGACCGGCACGTAGGCGGCGCCGGATTTGGCGACCGCGTACATGGCGACGACCAGATCGGTCGAACGCCGGATCGCCAGCGCGACCCGATCCTCGGTGCGGACACCGCGTCCGATCAGGTAGCGCGCGAGCCGGTTGACCCGCGCGTCCAGTTCGGCGTAGGTCAGGTTCTCGCGTTCGCCGGAGGGCAGGTCGGCGACCAGCGCGACCGTGCCGGGCGCGGCGGCCGCGACGGCGGCGTCGAACAGCGACACCAGCGTCGCGGCGGTGTCCACCGGCCGGATGGTGTCGTTCCACGCGGTGAGGATGCGTTCGCTCTCCTCGGGCGCGAGCAGGTCGATCTCGCCCACCGGCACGGTGACGTCGGCGATCACCGCGTCGAGTACGCGCACGAACCGGTCCGCGAAACCCTGCACCGTGGCTTCGTCGAAGAGGTCGGTGGCGTAACCGAATTCGGTCATGATCTCGGCCGGGGTGCCGTCATCGGTGTAGCGGTCGTAGACGGTGACCTGGAGGTCGGTCTTGGCCAACTGGGAGTTGAAGTTGACCGCGCTCACGGTGAGACCGGGCAGGGTCAGCGCCGTCTCGGCCAGGTTCTGGAACGACAGGCCGATCTGGAACAGCGGATTGCGCGCGGTGGAGCGTTCCGGATTCAGCACCTCGACCAAGCGCTCGAACGGGACGTCGGCGTTGGCGAAGGCCTCCAGATCGCGTTCGCGCACGTCGCCGAGCAGGTCGGCGAACCGGTCGCCGGGGCGCACGCTGGTCCGGAAGACCAGGGTGTTGACGAACATGCCGATCAGGTCGTCGAGTTCACGTTCGCCACGGCCCGCGATCGGGGTGCCGACCGCGATGTCCTCGGTACCGGAAAGCCGTGCCAGCAGCACCGCGAGGGCGGCGTGCACGACCATGAACAGCGAGGCGTGGTTGGCGCGCGCGACTTCGTGCAGCCTGGCGTGCCGCTGCGGGGAGATCTCGAACCGGATCGCCTTGCCGTGGAACGACTGCGTCGGCGGACGCGGACGGTCGGCGGGTAGTTCCAGCTGATCGGGCAGCCCGGCCAGCGCGGACTGCCAATAGGCGACCTGATGGGCGGCGAGCGATTCCGGATCGTCCTCGGAGCCGAGTACCGCGCGCTGCCACAGCGCGTAGTCCGCGTACTGCACCGGCAGCGGAACCCACTGCGGCACTTCGCGGTTCACCCGGGCCGCATACGCGGCCATGAGATCGCGGGCCAGCGGGCCCATCGACGCGCCGTCCGCGGCGACGTGATGCACCACGAAGGCGACCACGTGCTCGGCGGTTTCCGAGGTCGATCCGGTGACGCGGTACAGCGCGACCTTCAGCGGCACCTCGGCGGTGACGTCGAAGGTGGTGAGCGCGAACCGGATCACCGTCGCGATCAGATCCTCTTCGGCCACCTCGACCGCGATCAGTTCCGGCGCGGTCGCCGCCACCGGGAGGATGACCTGACGCGGCCCCTCCTCGGCGCTCGGGTAGGTGGTGCGCAGCACCTCGTGGCGGGCGAAGACGTCGCCGATGGCGAGGGCGAGCGCGCCCGCGTCCAGGGTGCCGGACAGTCGCACGGCCAGCGGGATGTTGTCCACCGCCGAGGCGTTCGTATCGAACTGGTTGAGGAACCAGTACCGCTGCTGGGCGGGTGAGAGCGGCACCAGATCGGGCCGCCCCATCGCCTTCAGCGTGGGCCGGGTGCGTCCGGAGCCCGCGAGCCGCTCGACGCTGGTGGCCAGCGCGAGCACCGACGACGCCTCGAACAGATCGCGGACCGCCAGCTGGGTGTCCAGTGCCGCGCCGAGCCGCGCGGTGACCTGGGTGGCCAGCAGCGAGTTGCCGCCGAGTTCGAAGAAGTCGTCGTCGAGACCGACCCGGCTCACACCGAGGACGTCGGCGTAGATGCCCGCCACGATCTCCTCGACCGGAGTGGTCGGCGCGCGGAAGACCTTGACCTCGAACACCGGCGCGGGCAGCGCCTTGCGATCCAGCTTGCCGGAGGCGTTGAGCGGGAAGGCGTCCAACGTCACGAAGGCGGTCGGCACCATGTACGCGGGCAGTTCGACCGCGAGTTCGGCACGGATGGCCTCGGCGTCGATCGTCCGATCGGCGGCCGGGACCAGGTAGGCGACCAGCTGATCGCCGAGACGATCGTCGGAGCGAACCAGCACGACGGCCTGGGCCACCGAATCCACAGCGGTGAGCGCGGATTCGATCTCGCCGAGTTCGATACGCAGACCGCGCAACTTCACCTGGAAGTCGGTACGGCCCAGGTATTCCAGCTCACCGGCAGCCGTCCAGGTCACCAGGTCACCGGTGCGGTACATCCGCGCACCGGCGGGATCGAAGGGATCCGCGACGAAACGATCGGCGGTCAGGTCGGGACGCGCGACATATCCGCGCGCCAACTGCGCGCCCGCCAGATACAGCTCACCCGCGACACCCACCGGAACCGGATGCAACCGCGAATCCAGCACGTAGACACGCGTGTTCGAGACGGGAGCGCCGATCGGCACCGACACCGTGTCGGCATCGGTCACCTCGTGGAAGGTGACGTCCACCGCGGCCTCGGTCGGGCCGTACAGGTTGTGCACCGCCGTTCCGGTGAGTTCGCGCAACTTCTGCGCGGTCACGGCGGGCAGCGCCTCGCCGGAGGCGAAGACATACCGCAGGCCGGTGCATCGGGCGGCGCCCGTTTCGGCCACGAACACCGACATCATCGACGGCACGAAATGCGCGACGGTGATATTCGTGCCGGTGATGATGTCGACCAGGTAGGCCGGATCGCGATGTCCGTCCGGCTTGGCGATCACCAGGCGCGCGCCGATCTGCAAGGGCCAGAAGAACTCCCACACCGACACATCGAAGGTGGCCGGGGTCTTCTGCAACACCACGTCGTCGGATTCGAGCCCGTACTCGGCCTGCATCCACACCAGGCGGTTCACGATCGCGGCATGCGAGACGGCGACACCCTTGGGGCGGCCGGTCGAACCGGAGGTGAAGATGACGTAGGCGGTGTTCGACGGGCGCAGCGGCGCACGACGATCCGCGTCGGTCACCGGATCCGACGAGTACGCCGACAGATCCAGGTCGGCGATGTCGACCGCGTGCACGTCACCGGCATCGAATTCGTCGCGCGCGGTGGTGAGCACGCAGACCGGTGCCGCGGTGTCGAGCACATAGCGGGTGCGATCGGCGGGATGATCGGGGTCCAGCGGCACGTACGCGCCACCGGCCACGGTCACCGCGTACATGCCGATCACCAGTTCCAGCGAACGCCGCATCCCCAGCGCCACCATGGTGTCCGGACCGACGCCGAGCGAGATCAGGTGCCTGGCGAGGCGGTTCACCCTGGCGTCGAACTCGCCGTAGGACAGATCCGTCCCCTCGAAGGTGAGCGCGGTCGCGCCGGGCGCGTGCGGGGCCTGCGCGCGATACATCGAGGCGAGGGTGGCCTCGGCATCGATCTCGACGGCGGTGTCGTTCCAGCCCGCGACGAGCTGACGACGTTCGGCGGTGTCGAGCAGATCGATATCGCCGAGCACCGCGTCGTCGCGTTCGACCATCGCGCTCAGCAGTCCGACCAGTCGCCGGGCGAAGCCTGCCACCGTCTCGGCGTCGAACATATCGGTGGCGTAGGCGAATTCGGCGCGCATACCGTCGGAGGTGCCGTCCGCGGCGAGGCGGTCGGAGACGTTGAGGTGCAGGTCGAATTTGGCGGTGACGACGTCGAGCGGGACACCGGCGACCTCGAGGCCCGGCAGCTCGAACGAGGCTTCCCCGGTGTTCTGGAACGACAGCATCACCTGGAACAGCGGGTGCCTGGCCTGCGACCGCGCCGGGTTCAGGATTTCGACCAGTCGCTCGAAGGGCAGGTCGGCGTGGCCGAACGCGGCGAGGTCGGTTTCCCTGGTGTGGGCGAGCAGTTCGGCGACGGTCAGGGCCGGATCGACCGTGCTGCGCAGCACCAGCGTGTTGACGAACATGCCGATCGCGTCGTCGAGCACGGCCTCACCGCGTCCGGCGACGGCGGTGCCGACCGCGATGTCGTCGGAGCCGGACAGCCGGGCCAGCAGCGCCGCGAGCGCGGCGTGCACGACCATGAACAGGCTCGCGCCGTGGCTGCGGGCGAGACCGTCGAGCGCGCGGACCAGTGTCGCGTCGAGATCGAATTCGAACACGTCGCCGCGATGGGACGCGACGGCGGGACGGGAGCGGTCGGAGGGCAGATCCAGTTGATCGGACAGTCCGGCCAGATGCCGGGACCAGAACGCGATCTGCTCGCCGATCAACGACGCCGGATCCTCTTCCGAACCGAGGGTTTCGCGCTGCCACAGCGCGAAATCGGCGTACTGGACCGGCAGGGGCGCCCAACCGGGAGCCTCACCGCGCGAACGGGCGGCGTAGGCGATCATCACATCCCTGGCCAGTGGCCGGACCGACCAGCCGTCGCCGGAGATGTGGTGCACGACGAAGACCAGCACGTGCGTCTCCGGGCTGGAGCCGTCCATCGACGCCGCGATGCGGAACAGCCTGGCGCGCACGGGAACTTCGGTGGTCACGTCGAATCCGGTGAGCACCAGATCGTTGACCCGTTCGGCGATCTCGTCCTCCGACACCGGAATCGGCGTCAGATCCAGACCGTCGTGACCGGTGGGCAGCACCACCTGGACGCCGGTGCCCTCGGCGGTCTGCGGGTACACCGTCCGCAGCACTTCGTGCCGGTCGACCACGTCGGCGACGGCCTGGCGCAACGCGTCGGCGTCGAGCGTTCCGGTCAGGCGGACGGCGAGCGGGATGTTGTTCACGGCGGTCCGGTTGTCGAACCGGTTCAGGAACCACATGCGCTGCTGGGCCAGCGAGAGCGGAATGGTGGCCGGACGCGGTCCCGCGGCCAGCTCGCGACGCCGTCCACTGCCCGCGTGCGCTTCGACCCTGGTCGCCAGACCGGCGACGGTCGGCGCTTCGAACAGCATGCGGACCGGAACCCTGGTGTCCAGGGCCGCGCCGAGGCGAGCCGCCACCTGGGTGGCGATCAGCGAGTTGCCGCCGAGATCGAAGAAATCGTCGTCGAGGCCGACCGGACGGTCCCCGGCCAGACCGAGAACGTCGGCGAAGGTGTCGGCGACGGTCTGTTCGATCGGCGTCGACGGCGCGCGGAACTCGCGCGCCTCGAAGACCGGTTCGGGCAGCGCGCGGCGATCCAGTTTGCCGTTGGCGTTGAGCGGCATCTCGTCGAGAACCACGGTCGCGGCCGGGACCATGTAGGACGGCAGTCGCGCGGCCACGTGGGCGCGCAGGGTCTCGATGTCGACGGTCGCGCCGGGAGCGGGCACGACGTAGGCGACGAGGCGGTCGCCGGTCAGCGCGTCCGAGCGGACCAGCGCCACCGCCTGCGCGACGGTGTCGTGACCGGTCAGCGCGGTTTCGATCTCACCGAGTTCGATGCGAAGGCCACGCAGTTTGACCTGGAAGTCGGTACGACCCAGGTACACGATCGAACCGTCCGCCGCACGGGTGACGAGGTCACCGGTCCGGTACATGCGCGCACCGGGCGCACCGAACGGATTCGCCACGAAACGATCCGACGTCAGATCCGTGCGGCCGTAGTAGCCGCGCGCCAGCTGATCACCCGCGAGGTAGAGCTCACCCGCGACACCGGCAGGGACCGGATGCAACCGTGAATCCAGCACGAACGCCTGCGCGTTCCACACCGGAAGACCGATGGGCACCGCGCCGGAGACGTCGTCGGCCACCGGCGCGTGCGTCGCGTGGACGGCGAATTCGGTCGGGCCGTAGAGGTTGTACAGCTCGGCCGAGCTGACCCGGCGGATGGCGGCGACGGCGTCGGAGGTGAATGCCTCACCCGCGACCAGCAGAGCGCGCAGGGAACCGAGGGCCGCGCTGTCGGCGCTGCCCGCGAAGACGGTCAGCATCGACGGCACGAACGAGGTCATCGTCACCCGCTCGGACGCGATCACCTCCGCCAGATACTGCGGATCCCGATGACCGTCCGGCGTGGCCACGACCATCCGGCCACCGGTCGAGAGCGGACCGAACAACTCCCACACCGACACGTCGAAGGTCGCGGGCGTCTTGAACAGCACCACGTCGTCCGCGCCGATGCCGTACTGACCGGTGATCCAGCGGATCTGATTCACCACCGCCGAATGCGGCAGCGCCACACCCTTCGGACGACCCGTCGAACCGGACGTGAAGATCACATAGGCCGGATGCTGCGCGAGCAACGGCGCGATCCGCTCGGCATCGGTGACCGGCGCATCGGAATATCCGGAAAGGTCGAGTTCGTCGACCACGAGGGTCTCGATACCGGTGGCGTCGAAACCATCACGCGCCGTGGTCAATACACACGTGGGCGACGCGGATTCGAGCACGTGACCCACCCGCTCGGCGGGCTGATCCAGATCCAGCGGCACGTAACCGCCACCGGCCTCCTGCACCGCGTAGGCGGCGACGACCAGATCGACAGAACGGCGGATCCCCAGGGCCACCAACGACTCCGGACCCACGCCCGCCGCGATCAGACGCCGAGCCAGACGATGCGTACGCGCACCGAACTCGGCATAGGTCAGCGAGATACCGCTCGCCGGGTCCACGATCGCCACCGCGTCCGGAGTCACCGACTCCTGACGGGCGAACTCCGCCACCAGCGTGGTCGCCGAATCCAGCTCCCGCACGGTGGAGTTCCAGCCGCGCAACGCCCGGTAGCTCTCCCGCTCGTCAAGCAGCGGGATATCGCCGATCGCCCGATCGGGTTCGGCGACAACCGCGCCGAGCAGCCGCTTGAACCGCCTGCCGAAATCCTCCATCGTGGCCGGGTCGAACAGATCGGTCGCGTAGATGAGTTCGGCGACGATGCCCTCGGCGGCGGGTTTCTCCGACATCACCAGTTGCAGGTCGAATTTCGCCACGTCGATCGGCAGGTCGACGCCGCTGACCGTCAGGCCGGGCAATTCCAGGCTGGTCTGTCCGGTGTTCTGGAACGACAGCATGACCTGGAACAGCGGATGGCGGGCCTGCGAACGGGCCGGGTTGAGGATTTCCACCAGCCGCTCGAACGGCAGGTCGGAATGACCGAACGCGGCGATATCGGTGGCGCGCACCGAGCCGAGCAGGTCGGTGAACGTCGCGCCGCGATCGACCGGGGTCCGCAGCACCAGCGTGTTGACGAACATGCCGATCAGATCGTCGAGCGCGCGTTCGCCGCGACCGGCCACCGGGGTGCCGACGGCGATATCGTCCTCGCCGGACAGTCGCGCCAGCAGCACCGCGAGCGCGGTGTGCGCGACCATGAACAGCGTCGCGCCACGGGTGCGGGCCAATTCGACCAGCCCGGCGTGGGTTTCGGCGTCGATATCGAAGGCGTGGGTGGCGCCCCGACCGCTGGCGACCGCGGGACGCGGCCGGTCGGCGGGCAGGTCGAGTTGCTCGGGCAGTGCTCGCAGCTCGTCGCTCCAGAACGAGATCTGTTCGGAGATCACCGATTCCGGGTCGTCCTCGGCGCCGAGCACCGCGCGCTGCCACAGCGCGAAGTCCGCGTACTGCACCTCGAGCGGACGCCAGGACGGTTCGCCGCCTTCGACGCGCGCGCCGTAGGCGATCATGATGTCGCGGGTCAGCGGGCCCATGGAGAAGCCGTCGGACGAGATGTGGTGCACGACCAGCGCGAGAATGTGTTCGGTGGGGCTGACCTCGAAGAGCCTGGCCCGGAACGGCACCTCGGCGGTGACGTCGAAGGCCGTCTGCACGAAGTCCGCGAGCCGCGCGGGCAGTGCGTCCTCGCTGACGTCGACCGGGGCGAGATCGGGGATGACCTGCCCGGTCGGCACGATCTGCTGCTGGGCCGCGCCGTCCACCTCGGGGTAGAAGGTGCGCAGTGATTCGTGCCTGGCCAGCACGTCGGCGACCGCGATCTGCAAGGCCTGCCGGTCGAGCAGACCGGAGAGCCGCACCGCGGCCGGGATGTTGTCGACCGTCGACTCCGGGTCGAAGCGGTTGAGGAACCACATGCGCTGCTGAGCCAGCGACAGCGGCACGCGGTCGGGACGCTGCTGCGGCGCCAGGGCCGCGCGCGCGCCCGCCCCGGCCCGCGATTCCACCCGGGCCGCCAGCGCGACCACGGTGGAGGCGTCGAACAACTCCCTGACACCGAGTTCGGTGTCGAGCGCGGCGGACAGCCTGGCCGCGACCTGGGTCGCGCTCAGCGAGTTGCCGCCGAGTGCGAAGAAATCGTCGTCGAGTCCGACGCGGGCGGCGCCGAGCACATCGGCGAAGATGTCGGCGACGATCTCCTCGACCGGTGTCGTCGGCGCGCGGAAGACCGCGACCTCGAAGACCGGCGCGGGCAGCGCCTTGCGATCCAGCTTGCCCGAGGCGTTGAGCGGGAATTCGTCGAGCACGATGACCGCGGCGGGCACCATGTACGCGGGCAGCTGCCTGCCGAGATCCTCGCGCACCAGTTCGGTGTCGACGCGCAGGTTCGCCACTCCGACCACGTAGGCGATCAGTTGATCTCCCGCGTGCGCGTCGGTGCGGACGACGACCACCGACTGGGCGATCTCGTCCAGGCCGGTGAGCGCGGATTCGATCTCGCCGAGTTCGATACGCAGACCGCGCAGTTTCACCTGGAAATCGGTGCGGCCCAGGTATTCCAGTTCGCCGACGGAATTCCAGGCGACGAGGTCGCCGGTGCGGTACATCCGCGATCCCGCCGCGTCGAACGGGTCGGCGACGAAACGGTCGCTGGTCAGGTCGGGCCTGGCGACGTAGCAGCGCGCGAGTTGCTCGCCCGCGAGATAGAGCTCACCCGCGACGCCGACCGGAGCGGGCCGCAGCCGCGAATCCAGCACGTAGACCTGGGTGTTGAACACCGGTGCGCCGATCGGGACCAGTTCGGTGTCGGCGGCGACCACCCGGTGATAGGTGACGTCGACGGCCGCTTCGGTCGGACCGTAGAGGTTGTGCATGGCCGCGCCGGTCAGTTCGCGCAGGCGGTGCGCGGGTTTGGGCGAGAGCGCCTCACCCGAGGCGAACACCATCCGTAGCGACCCGCAGCGCGACGCGGCGGCGTCGGCGACGAAGACCGCGAGCATGGACGGCACGAAATGTGTCACGGTGACCCGTTCGGTCGCGATGACCTCGGCCAGGTAGGCCGGATCACGGTGACCGTCCGGCTTCGCGATCACCAGGCGCGCGCCGATCTGCAAGGGCCAGAAGAACTCCCACACCGACACGTCGAAGGTCGCGGGCGTCTTCTGAAGGACGGCGTCGGCTTCGGTGAGACCGTATTCGGCCTGCATCCACACCAGGCGGTTCACGATCGCGGCATGCGAGACCGCCACACCCTTCGGCCTACCGGTCGAACCGGAGGTGAAGATGACGTAGGCGGTGTTCGACGGACGCAGCGGCGCGCGCCGCTCCCCCGCCGTCACCGGATGTTCGGACAGTCCCGACAGGTCGAGCAGGTCGATGCGGACCTGCGCGGTATCGATGTCGAGATCACTGCCGGAGGTGAGCACACAGACCGGATCGGCCGTGGCGAGAATGTATTCGGTGCGCTCGGCCGGGTGATCCGGGTCGAGCGGCACGTACGCGCCGCCCGCGATCGTCACGGCGTACATGCCGACAACTAGATCGACCGAGCGCCGCATCCCCAGCGCCACGAACGATTCCGGGCCGACGCCGCGGTCGATGAGCCAGCGGGCCAGGCGATAGACCCGTGCCGCGAACTCGTCGTAGGACAGATTCGTCCCCTCGAACGTGAGCGCGGTCGCCTCCGGCGTCTTGGCCAGCTGCATCTCGAACAGCGAGACCAGGGTCGCGACCGGTTCGGTGTCCACCGACGGCGCGGACGACGTCCTTGTGGATCGTCCCTGCGGCACGGCCGCCGCACGTTGCGCCAGGACCGCCGCCACATCGAAGGCGGTGTCGTTCCAGCCGGTGGTGACCAGTTCGCGTTCGGCGGCGTCGACGAGTTCGATATCGCCGACATCGACGTCGGGTTCGGTGGTGATCGCGGTCAGCACCCGCACCAGGCGGTCGGCGATACGGCGCACCGTCGCCTCGTCGAACAGATCGCGCAGGTAACCCGCGCGGATCCGCAGGCGCGCATCGAGCTGGGCGATCAGGGTGAGCGGGTAGTGCGTGGCGTCGGCGGCGTCGAGGCCGACGACGGCCATCCCGTCGATATCGGCGGCCTGCGCGCGAATGCCGTCGGCGTCCACCGGGTAGGACTCGAAGACCACGAGGGTGTCGAAAAGTCCCGCCATGCCCGCGGCGGACTGGATGTCGGCCAGGCCGACATAGTGGTGGTCGAGCAGATCGGCCTGCTCACCCTGGGTACGGGTCAGCAGTCGGCGCGCGGATTCGGCGGGATCGAAACGCACCCGCACCGGCACGGTGTTGATGAACAGGCCGACCATGGCCTCCACCCCGGCCAGTTGGGCCGGGCGACCGGAGACGGTGGTGCCGAACAGCACGTCCTCGCGTCCGCTCATGCGGCCGACCAGGATGCCCCAGGCGACCTGGAGCACCGTGTTCGGGGTGACACCCAGCGAACTCGCCAGTTCGGTGAGTCGGGTGGTCGCCACCTCGTCGAGTTCGAAGAAGTACTCGCCCGACAGCGTGGTGATCTCGCGGCCCGCGTCCGGACGCGACAGCAGCGTCGGTTCGCTGACCCCGCGCAGCGCGTGCGCCCACGCCGCCACCGAGGCGGTGTGGTCCTGCTGCGCGGTCCATTCGAGGAAGTGCCGGTAGGAGCGCACCGAGGGCAGTGCCGTGGTGTCGGCGTGCAGCGCGTAGAGCGCGAGCAGATCCCGCATGAGCAGCGGCATCGACCAGCCGTCGAGCAGGATGTGGTGGTTGGCCACCGCGAACTGCCAGCGGTCGGCGGCGACCCGGATCAGGGTGAACCGGATCAGCGGCGGCGCGGTCAGATCGAAACGGCGCATGCGGTCGGCCTTGATCAGGTCGGCGCTCTCGCCCGATTCGACGCGATCGTGTTCGGCCCAGGCGACCCGGACGCTGTCGAGCACGACCTGCACCGGATTACCGTGCCGGTCGGTGAGGAAGGCCGTGCGCAGGTTCTCGTAGCGATCGACCAGAGCCTGTGCGGCCGCGCGCAGACGGGTGGCGTCGACGCGACCGGTGAGGGTCAGTACGGCCTGGGCGGTGTAGACGTCCACCGAACTCGCCGCGAGACGAGCGTGGAACAGCAGACCGGCTTGCAGCGCGGACAGCGGCCACACATCGGTGAGCGTCGGGAAACGCTTCTCCCAGGTGTCGATATCACGCTGGGTCGTGGTGACCAGCGCGAAGTCGGCGGGGGTGTGTCCGCCCGCGTCGGCCGAATTCGCGTGCCGCGCGACCGCTTCCAGCGCCGAGGTCCACAGTTCGCCGAATTCGCGCACCGCGGCGGCGTCGAGCAGGGTCGACGGGTAGCCGATATTGGCGGTCAGCTTGTCGCCGACCACGATCGCGTTGACGTCCAGCGGTGCCATCGCGGGCATATCCGCGTCGTAGGAACCCGCGAGCGCGCCGAGTTCGCGGGCCGGGACCCAGCCGAAGCCGCGCAGCGCCTCGGGCACATCGCTGTCGGAGACGCGACCGAGGTAGTTGAAACTGACCTGGCCGGGCAGGTTTTCGGGCAGCTGGGCCGCCGTCGCGGGGTTCAGGTAGCGCAGCAGCCCGTAGCCGATGCCCTTGTCCGGCACCGCGAGCAACTGTTCCTTGATCGCCTTGACGGCCTTGCCGAGCGCGGGCCCACCGGTCAGCGCGGCGTCGACGTCGATACCCGCCAGATCGAACCGGACCGGGAAGATCGCGGTGAACCAGCCGACGGTGCGCGACAGGTCCGCGCCGGGCACGATGTCCTCTTCGCGGCCGTGGCCCTCGAGCCGGATCAGCGTCGCCTCGTCGGCGCGCGCGGCGGTACGGCGGGACCGCCACTTGGCGGTCGCCAGGACCAGCGCGGTGAGCAGACCGTCGTTGACGCCGCCGTGGAACAGCGCGGGCACGGTGGTCAGCAGGGCCTTGGTGACCTCGGCGGACACCTCGACCTGAAGTTTCTCGATGACGCCGGAGGTGTCGACGGCCGGATCCATCGCCCGTTCGGTGAGCAGCGGATCGGGGGTGTTCGCGACCATGCGCCAGAAGTCGAGTTCGGCCACGCGCGACTGGCTCTCGGCCTCCGCGCGCAGCGCGTGCGCCCAGGCCCGCATGGAGGTGGTCGGCGCGACGAGTTCGGGCTGCTGGCCCGCGGTGAACCGGCCCCACGCGGTCACCAGGTCCGGGACCAGGATGCGCCACGAGACGCCGTCGACCACGAGGTGGTGCGCCAGCACGATCAACCGGCCCATCCGGCCGGAATCGGACGGATCGAGCCAGACGAAGCGGATCACCGTTCCCGACCCGGGGTCGAGCCGGTCGAGCGCGGAATTCAGTGCGGCGGTGGCGATCTCGATGAGTTCGTCGTCGGCGGCCGAGGCCGGGAACTCGACTCGCTCGATGAGCGAGTCCACGTCGACGGTGCCGGGCGCGGCGGTTTCCACCACCAGATCCGTGCCGTCGTCGTACAGCCGGGCGCGCAACATGTCGTGGCGGTCGATGACCGCGCCGACGGTCGTGGCGATGCCCGCGCGGTCGATGCCGACCGGCAGTTCCAGCGCGAGGGTCTGGTTGAAGCGGCCGAACGAGCCCGGCCGCTGCGCCATGAACCGCACCACCGGCGTCAACGGCATCACGCCGACGCCGCCACCGGGCAGTTCCTCCAGCACCGCCACCGCGGTGTCGGCGGCTTCGGCGGTCTCGGCGACCGCGGCGAGTCCGGCGACGGTCCGCTGCTCGAAGACGTTGCGCGGGGTGAACACCACACCGCGCGCCTTGGCGCGCGAGACCAGCTGGATGGAGACGATGCTGTCGCCGCCCAACGCGAAGAACGAATCGTCGACGCCGACGCGTTCGACCCCGAGCACTTCGGCGAAGACCTCGGCGATGGTCTGCTCGACCGGTGTGCGCGCGGCGCGGAAAACGACCTCGGTCGCGAAGACCGGTTCCGGCAACGCCTTTCGGTCCAGTTTGCCCACCGGGGTGAGCGGCAGGTGGTCGAGCACCATGATCGAGGACGGCACCATATAGGCGGGCAGCCGCTCCTCCAGCCGCGCGGTCAGCTCGGCGATATCGATCGAACGTCCCGGCGCCGCCATGACATACGACACCAGCGACACCGCGCCGACGGCGCTCGTGTGACCGACCGTCGTGGCGAAATCCACATTCGGGTGCGCCGCGAGGGCGCTGTCGATCTCGCCGAGTTCGATGCGGAAACCGCGCACCTTCACCTGGAAATCGGATCGGCCGACGTATTCCACCGCGCCGTCACGGGTCCAGCGGACCACGTCACCGGTGCGGTACATGCGCTGACCGGCGACGAACGGGTTGGCGACGAAGCGATCGGCACTGAGCGCGGGCCGCGCGTGGTAGCCGCGAGCCAGCTGGATACCCGAGATGTAGAGCTCACCCGCGACGCCGACCGGCACCGGACGCAGCCGGTCGTCCAGGATCAGCGATTGCATACCGCGGATAGGGCCGCCGATCGGCAGCGGGTCGCCGGGGAGCACCGGGTCGCTGATATTGACCACCATGGCGGTCTCGGTCGGGCCGTACACATTGTGGACGCGCCGCACCGTGCCGTCGGCCAGCGGGACCGCCCATTTCACGACCAGCTCCGGGCGCAACGCCTCACCGCCGACGGCGAGCACCCGGAAGGAATCCAGGCCGCTCGTCTCGAAGGTCGCCAGCGCGGCGGGGGTGATGAACGACGCGCTGACGCGCTCGGTGCGCATCAACTCCGCGAGTTCCTCACCGCCGTAGACGCCGGTCGGCACCACGACGAGCGCGCCGCCGGGTCCGAGCGCGAGCAGCAGTTCCAGGATCGAGGCATCGAAACTCGGCGACGCGAAATGCATGGCGCGCGTGTCGGAGTCGAGTCCGTAGTGCTCGATCTGCGCGGTGGCGAAGTTGGCGAGCACGGTATGCGACACCACGACGCCCTTGGGCACACCGGTGGAACCGGAGGTGTAGATGACGTAGGCCGGATTCTCCGGACGCAGCGGGCGCACCCGGTCCGCGTCGGTGATCGGCGCACCGTCGAAGGCGTCCAGATCCAGCTCGTCGAGTACCAGCCAGCGCACCGAATCAGGCAGTCCGGCACGGGTTTCGGCGACCGTGATACCCAGCGGCGAACCGGAATCGGTCACCATGTGCGCGATGCGGTCGGCCGGGTAGGTCGGGTCGACCGGAACGAACGCGGCGCCGGTCTTGGACACCGACAGCGCGACGAAGACCGAGTCCGACGAACGCGGCACGCCGACGGCCACCAGGTCCTCGGGGCCGATGCCCTCGGAGATCAGCAGGCGGGCCAGACGATTCGAGCGATCGTCGAGCTCTCCGTAGGTCGTCGTGACACCGCGGAAGATCACGGCGGGCGCCCGCGGATCGCGCGCCACGGCGCTGGCGAGCAGTTCCGGCAGCGTGCGCGGGGCGATCGCGGGCGGGCCGGTGCGGGCCACCAGATCGGCGCGCTCGTCCGCGTCGAGCAGTTCGATCGCGCCGACCCGCACCGAGGGATCGGCGGCGACGGCGTCGAGCACTCGCCGCCAGCGCGTCACGAAACCGGCCGCGGTCGATTCGTCGAACAGATCGGTCGCGTAGGTGAGCGCGAGGGTCATACCCGCCGGGCTGCCGTCGGCGCCGGTCCGATCCGACAGGGTGAACTGGAGGTCGAAGCGGGCGACGGTCTCCTCGAGCGGCAGCGCCGACACCCGAAGACCCGGCAATTCCAGCGCGGTGCTGTCGAGGTTCTGGAAGGCCAGCGCCACCTGGAACAGCGGGTTGCGCGACTGCGACCGTTCGGGCGCGAGCAGTTCGACCAGGCGTTCGAAGGGCACGTCGGCGTTGCCGTAGGCGTCCAGGTCGGTCTTGCGTACCCGCTCGACCAGTTCGCCGAACGGTTCGGCCGGACCGACACCGGTGCGCAGCACCAGGGTGTTGACGAACATGCCGACCAGATCGTCGAGCGCCTGTTCGCCACGGCCCGCGATCGGCGTGCCGACCGCGATGTCGTCGGTGCCCGACAGTCGCGCGAGCAGCACCGCCAGGGCGCTGTGCATCACCATGAACAGCGACGCGCCCCGCGACCGAGCGAGGGTGTCCAGCGCCGCGACGAGGTCGGCGGGCAGTTCCGCGTGCACGGTCGCGCCGCGCAACGAGGCCACCGGCGGACGCGGACGGTCGGCGGGCAGGGTCAGCTCGTCGGGGACGCCGTCGAGCGCGCGCTGCCAGTACTCGACCTGGCGGGCGAGCAGCGAGGCCGGATCGTCCTCGGCGCCGAGCACATCGCGCTGCCAGATCGCGAAATCGGCGTACTGCACCGTCAGCGGCGCCCAGCCGGGATCGCTGCCCTGGCTGCGGGCGGTGTAGGCGGTCATCACATCGCGCGAGAGCGGGCCCATGGAGAAACCGTCACCGGCGATGTGGTGCACGACCACCACGAGAACGTGTTCGTCCGGACCGACCTCGTAGAGCCGGGCCCGCAGCGGAACCTGTTCGGCCACATCGAATCCGGTGGCGGCGAAGGCGACGACCTCGGCGGTCGCGTCCGCGGCGTCCACCGCGACCGGACGCAGGTCCAGTGCGATGTCCTCGGCCGGGACGATGACCTGGACCGGGGTGCCACCGTGCTCGGGATACCTGGTGCGCAGCGATTCGTGCCTGCGCACCACGTCGGCGACCGCGAGGCGCAGCGCCTCGACGTCGAGCGCGCCGGAGAGCCGGATGGCCAGCGGCAGGTTGTAGGCGGCCGAGGAGGTGTCGTACTTGTTCAGGAACCACATGCGCTGCTGCGCGTAGGACAGCGGCACCACCGCGTCCGCGGAGCGTGGCCGGGCCACCAGGCGGGCACGGGCGTCACCGTCGGTGTGCGATTCCACCCGTGCGGCCAGCGCGGCCACGGTGGTCGCCTCGAACAGGGCGCGCACCGGGATCGACGTCCCGAGCGCCGCGCCGATTCGCGACACCACCCTGGTGGCGATGAGCGAGTTGCCGCCGAGATCGAAGAAATCGTCGTCGACGCCGACCCTGGGCAGGTCGAGTACCTCGGCGAAGACGGCGGCGACCGTCTCCTGCACCGGCGTGACCGGGGCGCGGAAGGCCCGCGCCTGCGCGGCGGGCGCGGGCAGCGCCTTGCGATCCAGCTTTCCGTTGACGGTCAGCGGAATCCATTCGAGGCGAACGAGCGCCGAGGGCACCATGTAGGACGGCAGCTGTTCGGCCGCACCCTGGCGCACCACGTCGAGATCGGGGACGACCTCGGGTTCGGACACCACGTAGGCCACGATGCGCTGATCGCCCGGCTGGTCCTCGCGCACGACGACCGCGGCCTGCGCGATCCCCGGCTGCGCGAGCACCGCGGATTCGATCTCGCCGAGTTCGATACGGAAACCGCGGACCTTGACCTGGTCGTCGGCGCGGCCGAGATATTCGAGTTCGCCGAACCGGTTCCAGCGCGCGAGGTCGCCCGAGCGGTACAGCCGGGAACCGGCGTCGCCCGCGTCCGCGAGCGGATTCGCCACGAACCTGGCGGTGGTGAGATCGGGCCTGCCGAGGTAACCGCGCGCCAATTGCGGTCCGGCCACATACATCTCACCCGCGACGCCGACCGGCACCGGGCGCAGACGGCTGTCGAGCACGTACACGCGCAACCCCGCGATGGCGCGGCCGACGATACTGCCGGAGGCCGAGGCGACGGTGGCGGCGTCCAACGCGCGGTACGACACGTGCACCGTGGTCTCGGTGATGCCGTACATGTTCACCAGCAGCGGTCCGGAACCGACCGACGCGCCGGTGACGCCGTCTCCGTGCCTGGCGATCCAGGTGGACAGCCTGCGCAGTTCCAGCGCCTCGCCGCCGAACACCACGTACCGCAGCGCCAGCGGGGACGCGTCGGAGCCGGCGTTGCGATCGGCTTCGGCCAGCTGGTAGAAGGCCGACGGCGTCTGGTTGAGCACCGTGACGCGTTCCTCGCGCAGCAGTTCCAGGAACTGTTCGGGCGAACGCGAGGTGTAGTAGTCCACGACCACGACCGCGCCGCCGAACAGCAGCGGGCCCCACAGTTCCCACACCGAGAAGTCGAAGGCGTAGGAGTGGAACAGCGTCCACACGTCCTCCGGCCCGAAACCGAAGTCGCGATCGGTATTCGCGAACAGCCGCACCACATTCCGGTGCGCGACCGCGACGCCCTTGGGTCGTCCGGTGGAACCGGAGGTGTAGATGACGTAGGCGATGTCGTCCGGGCGCAGCGGCGCGTTGCGCTCGTCGTCGGTGACGGGCCCGTCGTCGGCGTCGACGATATTGCCGGTCTCCACGGCCCATCCGTCCAGCACCACGGTCGGCAGGTCGGACGCGGCGGAGATCTCGACGGAGGAATCCAGGATCACGCTGGTCGGACGCGAATCCGACAGGACGTAGGCGATGCGATCGGCCGGGTAGGCGGGATCGACCGGGACGTACCCCGCGCCGGTCTTGACCACGGCGAGCAACGCGACGACCAGGTCGAGCGACCGCGGCAGGATGACCGCGACCAGCGATCCGGGTCCGGCGCCGTCGTCGATGAGTCTGCGCGCCAGCACATTCGCGCGCCGGTCCAGCTCGTCGTAGGTCAGCGAATCCGCGCCGAATCTCGCGGCCGTGCGATGCGGATGCGCGGTGACCACCTCGTCGAACAACGAGGCGAGGGTGAGTCCCGCATCGGCGAAACGTCCGGTGACGGTATCGGGTCCGGAGGAGACCCAGCGCTGCGACAGATCGAGGCGTTCGGCCTCGCCGAGCAGGTCGATATCGCCGACGACGACCGTGGGATCCTCGGCGACCGCGTGCAGGATGCGCACCAGACGATCGGCGAAGGACGCCACCGTCTCGGGATCGAACAGTTCCGTGGCGTAGTTCCACGACAGCGACAACGCGCCGTCGGCGGTTTCGCCCACCGTCAGCTGCACATCGAATTTGGCTGTGCCCGCGTCGAATTCGACGACGTCGAGATTCAGGCCCGGCAGCGCGACGGTACCGGCGTCGGCGGCCGAGGCGGCCTCGAAGGTCAGCGCCACCTGGAACAGCGGGTGGTGCGCCTGCGAACGGGCCGGGCTCAGCACGTCGACGAGACGTTCGAAAGGCACGTCGGCGTGCGCGAACGCGGCCAGATCGGTGCGGCGGACCTGCGCGAGCAGTTCCGAGAAGGTCGGGTCACCCGCGACGTCGGTACGCAGCACCAGGGTGTTGACGAACATGCCGACGAGATCGTCGAGCGCGCGTTCGCCACGGCCGGCGATCGGGGTGCCGATCGCGATATCGGTGCTGTTGGACAGTCTGGCCGCCCAGGTCGCGAGCGCCGCGTGCACCACCATGAACAGGGTCGCGCCGTGCGCGCGCGCCACCTCGGTGAGCGCGCGATGCAGTTCGGCGTCGACCGAGAAGTGGTGCAGCCCACCACTGTTGGAGGCGATCTCCGGGCGCGGGCGGTCGGCGGGCAGTTCGATCTGATCGGGCAGGTCGCGCAACTGCTCGGCCCAGTAGGTGAGCTGGGCGGCGGCTACCGATTCCGGATCGTCCTCGGAACCGAGTACCTCGTTCTGCCACAGCGTGTAGTCGGCGTACTGCACCTCGAGCGACGACCACGCGGGAATCTCGCCGCGAGCGCGTTCGGTGTAGGCGAGCACGACATCGCGCAGCAGCGGCCGCAAAGAGAAACCGTCACCGCTGATGTGGTGCATGACGAGCACCACGATGTGACTGCGTTCGTCGAGGCTGAGCAGACCGGCGCGGAACGGGATCGCGCTGGTCACGTCGAAATGCGTACCGGCAAGCTCGATGATGCGGGCCGACAGCGCGGTCGAACTCACCGTTTCGGCGCTCAGCGCGAAACGCACCTCGTCGGCGTGCAGCACCCGCTGATAGCCGGTGCCGTCGACATCGGGGTAGACGGTGCGCAGCGCCTCGTGGCGGGTCAGCACGTCTCCGATGGCCGCGTTCAGCGCGACGACATCGAGTTCGCCGGTGAGCCGGACCGCGACCGGGATGTTGTTGACCGCGCTGCGGTTGTCGAAGCGATTGAGGAACCACATGCGCTGCTGGGCCGACGACAGCGGCACCAGCGCGGCGGTCTCCCCGTTCGCCAGCGTGATCGCGGCGGGCCGCGGGCGCGGGGCCAACGGGACGCGACCGCCCTGGCCCGCGGCCGATTCCACCCGCGCGGCGAGCGCGTCGACCGTCGACGCCTCGAACAGCAGTCGCACGGGCACTTCGGTGTCGAGCGCCTGGCCGAGCCGGGCCACCACCTGCGTGGCGATCAGCGAGTTGCCGCCGAGCTCGAAGAAATCGTCGTCGAGACCGATCCGCTCGACGGTCAATACCTCGGCGAAGGTGCTCGCGACGATCTGCTGCACCGGTGTGGCGGGCGCGCGGTATTCCCGTGCCTCGAACACCGGGTCCGGCAACGCCTTGCGGTCGAGTTTGCCGGACGGATTCAGCGGGAACGCGTCGAGCACGACGTAGGCGGCGGGCACCATGTAGGGCGGCAACTGCCTGCCGAGCACGGTTTTCACCGAATCGATCGCGATGGCCCGATCGGGGTCACCGATCAGGTAGGCGACCAACTGATCGCCGGTGCGCTCGTCCCGGCGCACCAGCACGACCGCCTGGGCCACGGAATCCTGTGCGGTGAGCGCGGTTTCGATCTCACCGAGTTCGATCCGCAGACCGCGCACCTTCACCTGGAAATCGGCCCGGCCGAGGTACTCGAGTTCTCCGTCCGGCGTCCAGACAACCAGATCGCCGGTGCGGTAGGCACGTTCACCGTCGCGCGCGAACGGATCGGCGATGAACCGATCACAGGTCAGATCGGGGCGGCCGACGTACCCGTGCGCCAACTGCGCACCCGTGAGATACAGCTCGCCCGCGACACCCACCGGAACCGGCCGCAGCCGCGAATCCAACACGAGCACACCGGTGTTGAACACCGGGGCGCCGATCGGCACCGACAGGACGTCGGCGTCGGTCACCTCGTGGAAGGTGACGTCGACGGCGGCTTCGGTGGGGCCGTAGAGATTGTGCAGGCGCGCGCCGGTCAGCTCGCGCAATTTCTGCGCCGTCGCTGCGGGCAGCGCCTCTCCGGAGGCGAACACGTTGCGCAGGCCGACGCATTCGTCGGCCCCGCTTTCGGCGACGAACACCGAGAGCATCGACGGCACGAAGTGCGCGGTCGTGACCCGCTGATCGACGATGGTCCTGACCAGGTAGGCCGGATCGCGATGACCCTCCGGCTTGGCGATCACCAGGCGCGCGCCGACCTGCAAGGGCCAGAAGAACTCCCACACCGACACGTCGAAGGTCGCGGGCGTCTTCTGGAGCACCACGTCTTCGGCGGACAGCCCGTACTGCGCGTGCATCCACACCAGGCGGTTCACGATCGCCTCGTGCGAGACCGCGACACCCTTCGGGCGTCCGGTGGAGCCGGAGGTGAAGATGACGTAGGCGGTGTTGCCCGGACGCAGCGGACGATGCCGGTCGGCGTCGGTCAGCGGAGCGTCGGAGAATCCGGACAGGTCGAGCCGATCGATGCGCACCTGCCGGGTGCGGGTCGTCGCGATATCGTCGCCCGAGGTCAGGACACAGACCGGTCCCGCGATACGCAGGATGTGCTCGATGCGCTCGGCCGGATGATCCGGGTCCAGCGGCACGTACGCGCCGCCCGCGGCGTTGACCGCGTAGATGCCGACGAGCAGATCGAGCGAACGCCGCATGCCGAGGCCGACATAGGATTCCGGGCCGACACCGGCCTGCTTGAGCCAGCGCGCCAACCGGTGCACCCGGCTCGCGAACTCGGCGTAGGACAGACTCGTCCCCTCGAACGTGAGCGCGATCGCGTCGGGTGTGCGCGCGGCCTGCGCCTCGAACATCGCCACCAGGGTCGCGGCGGCGTCGCCGACCGGGGAGGTCAGCGCGGCGTCGACCACGAATTCGGTGGCGTTCCACTCGTCGAGCACCAGGGCCCGCTCGGTGTCGTCGAGCAGATCTATATCGCCGACGATCGCGGCCGGGTCGGCGGTGATGCCGCGCAGCACCCGCAGGAACCGCTCGGCGAAGGAATCGGCGAACGCGCCATCGAAAAGATCCGCGGCGTAGACGAGTTCGGCGTCCATGGGGGCCGCGCCGAATTCGCGGGGCTGACCGCCCGGCGTCTCGCCGAGGGTCAGTTGCAGGTCGAATTTGGCTGTCGGCTGGTCGATCTCGAGTTCCGACACCCGAAGACCGGGCAGTTCCAGGCTGGTCCGGCCCAGGTTCTGGAACGACAGCATCACCTGGAACAGCGGATGACGGGCCTGCGAACGCGCCGGGTTCAGCACCTCGACGAGGCGCTCGAACGGCACATCGGTGTGCGCGAAGGCCTGGAGGTCCCGTTCGCGCACCTGCGCGAGCAGATCGCGGAACGCGGTCGCGGGATCGACGTGCGCCCGCAGCACCAGGGTGTTGACGAACATGCCGACGAGGTCGTCGAGACCCTGTTCGCCACGGCCCGCGGCCGGGATGCCGATCGCGATGTCGTCGGTGCCGGACAGCCGGGCCAGCAGCGTGGCGAAGGCGCCGTGCACCACCATGAACAGTGTGGTCCCGTTGGCGTGGGCCAGACGGTTCAATTCGTCGACGAGTTCACCCGGAACCCGGAATCGGTGGGTGCCCGCCCGGTAGGTCGCGACGGCGCGGCGCGGACGCTGCGACAGCCGCAGTTCCTCCGGCAGTCCGGCCAGCGCGTCGCGCCAGTAGTTCAGTTGCGCCGAGATCAACGATGCCGGATCGTCCTCGCTGCCGAGCGTCTCACGCTGCCACAACGCGTAGTCGATGTACTGCACGGCGAGCGGCGACCAGGTCGGCGCCGACTCCGAGCGGCGCGCGATATAGGCCGACATGAGATCGCGTACCAGCGGCCGCATGGAGAAGCCGTCGGCCGCGATGTGGTGCACGACCACCGCGAGCACGTAGTCCTGGGTGGTGTCGCGCCAGCGCTTGCCGTTGTTGCCCTCGACGCGGAACACACGCAGCCGCAGCGGCGACTCACCGGTGACATCGAAGCCGGGGATCACGAATTCGTAGAGCGCGCCGGGGATCTCGTCCTCGGTCAGCGAGACCACGTCGAAGGGCGGAATCGCCCGCGCCATCGGAAGCACCTGCTGGTAGGCGATGCCCTCGTGCGACGGGTAGACCGTGCGCAGCGATTCGTGCCTGGCCAGCACGTCGGCCACCGCACCGCGCAGCGCGTCCAGATCGAGGTGGCCGTGCAGCCGGACCGCGACCGGGATATTGCTCGCCGCCGAATCGGTGTCGAACCGGTTGAGGAACCACATGCGCTGCTGTGCCAGCGACAACGGCGGATGTTCGGGCCTGGTGCGCGCGGTCAAGGCCGCGCGGCCACCGGTGCCCGCGTGGACTTCCATGCGCGCGGCGAGCGCGACCACGGTCGGCGCTTCGAACAGCAGCCGCACCGGCACCCTGGTATCGAGCGCGGCGCTGAGCCGTGCGACCACCTGGGTGGCGATCAGCGAGTTGCCCCCGAGATCGAAGAAATCGTCGTCGAGGCCGACCGGTCGTTCCCCAACCAGACCGAGCACGTCGGCGAAGGTGTCGGCGACGATCTCCTCGATCGGCGTCGACGGCGCACGGAACTCGCGCGCCTCGAAGACCGGCTCGGGCAGCGCCCGGCGATCCAGTTTGCCGTTGGGCGTCAGCGGCATCGCGTCGATGACCACGATCGCCCCGGGGACCATGTACGAGGGCAGCACGCCGCCCAGGTAGGTCCGCAGTTCTTCCAGGTCGAAGCCGGAATCGGGGGCGGGAACCACGTAGGCGACGAGTTGATCGCCGGTGTGCGCGTCCGAGCGCACAAGGGCCACCGCCTGGGCGACCGGTTCGTACCCGGTCAGGGCCGTCTCGACCTCGCCGAGTTCGATGCGCAGGCCGCGCAGTTTCACCTGGAAGTCGGTACGCCCCAGGTAGCCGATCGAGCCGTCCGCCGAACGGGTCACCAGGTCGCCGGTGCGGTACATCCGGTCACCCGGCGCGCCGAACGGGTTCGCCACGAAGCGATCCGCCGTCAGATCCACCCGACCGTGGTAGCCGCGTGCCAACTGATTACCGGCGAGATACAGCTCACCCGCGACACCGACCGGAACCGGATGCAACCGCGAATCCAACACGAACGCCTGCGCGTTCCACACCGGAACGCCGATCGACACGGTCCCCTCGGCCTCCTCGGAGACCGGGCCGGGTAGATGGGTGACGTGCACGGTGGTTTCGGTCGGGCCGTACAGGTTGTAGACCGCGGCCGAGCTCACCCGCCGGATCGCCCGCACGGCGTCACCGGTCAACGCCTCACCGGCGAGGATCAGCCCGCGCAGCGAGGACAGCGCCCGGCCGCCGATACCCGTGGCATCGACGGTGCCCGCGAAGACGCTCAGCATCGATGGGACGAACGAGGTCATCGTCACCCGCTCGGACGCGATCACCTCCGCCAGATACTGCGGATCCCGATGACCGTCCGGCGTGGCCACGACGATGCGGCCACCGGTGGACAAGGGACCGAACAGCTCCCACACCGACACGTCGAAGGTCGGCGGCGTCTTGAACAGCACGACATCGTCGACGCCGATGCCGTACTGACCGGTGATCCACCTGACCTGGTTCACCGCGGCGGTATGCGGGATGGACACGCCCTTCGGGCGCCCCGTCGAACCGGAGGTGAAGATCACGTAGGCGGGATGCCGCGCGAGCAGCGGCGCGATCCGCTCGGCGTCCGACACCGGGGTGTCCGAGTAGCCGGACAGATCCAGCTCGTCGATCACCAGGGTCTCGATACCGGCGGCGTCGAAACCGTCACGCGCGGTGGTCAATACACAGACCGGTGCCGCGGACTCGAGCACATGTCCCACCCGCTCGGCGGGCTGATCCGGATCCAGCGGCACGTAACCGCCACCGGCCTCCTGCACCGCGTACACGGCCACGACGAGATCCACCGAACGGCGGATCCCCAAGCCCACCAACGACTCCGGACCCACACCCGCCGCGATCAGACGCCGAGCCAGACGATGCACACGCGCACCGAACTCCGCGTACGTCAACGCCACACCACCGGCCGGATCAACGATCGCCACCGCGTCCGGAGTCACCGACTCCTGACGAGCGAACTCCGCCACCAGCGTGCTCGCCGAATCCAACTCCCGCACGGTGGAATTCCAGCCGCGCAACGCGAGATCGGTCTCGTCGCGGTCGAGCAGGTCGATATCGCCGACCGGCACATCCGGGTCGGCGATGATGGCGGTGAGAACGCGGTCGAGCCTGCGCGCGAGATCCGCGACGGTGTGCTCGTCGAAAAGGTCGAGAGCGTAGGAGAATTCGGCGGACATGCCGGACGGCTCGCCGTTCTCGTCCTGGATCTCCTGCAAGGTCAATTGCAGGTCGAATTTGGCCAGACCCGCGTCGTAGTCGACGCCGTTGATGGACAGGCCGGGCAGTTCCAGGTTGGCCTGCTTGGTGTTCTGGAAGGCCAGCATGACCTGGAACAGCGGGTGGCGGGCCTGCGAACGCGCCGGGTTCAGCACCTCGACCAGGCGCTCGAACGGCACGTCCGCGTTGGCGAACGCGTGCAGATCCTTCTCGCGCGCGGTGGCGAGCAGATCCGCGAAACTGGCGGTGCCGTCGACATCGGTGCGCAGCACGAGGGTGTTGACGAACATGCCGATCAGGTCGTCGAGCGCGGCCTCACCGCGACCGGCGACGGGCGTGCCGATGGCGATATCGTCGCTGCCGGACAGCCGGGACAGCAGGATCGCGAGCGCGCTGTGCATCACCATGAACGGCGAGGCGTTGTAGCGACGCCCCAACTCGACCAGGGCGTGCTGGGTCTGCCCCGAGATGACGAACGGGTAGGTGCCGCCGCGGTAGGTCGCCACCGCGGGCCGCGGCCGATCCGACGGCAGGACCAGTTCGTCGGGGAGGTCGGCGAGTTCGCGTGTCCAGTAGGCGATCTGGTTGGAGATCAGCGACTGCGGATCCGTTTCGGAACCGAGTACCTCGCGCTGCCACAGCGAGTAGTCCGCGTACTGCACCGGCAGCGCGGTCCAGGCGGGCGGCTCCCACAGCGTGCGCGCGGCATAGGCCACCATCACGTCGCGGGCCAGCGGGCCCATGGACCAGCCGTCGGCGGAGATGTGGTGCATCACCATGCCGAGCACGTACTCGGTCTCGCTGATCTCGAACAGCCGCGCGTGCAGCGGCACTTCGCTGGTGACGTCGAAGGCCATGGAGGCCAGGTCGATCAGGTGATCGAAGAGGGTGTTCTCGGTGACCCGGTACGGCGTCAGGTCCGGCACGATCTGCGCCGCGTCCAGCACCACCTGCACCGGTCCCGCCGCGGTTTCGGGGAAGACGGTGCGCAGCGATTCGTGCCGGTCGATCACGTCGATCACGGCGACCTGCAACGCGGCCACATCCAGTTCGCCGGAGAGCCGGATGGCGACGGGGATGTTGTTCACCGCCGATTCGGTGTCGAAGCGGTTGAGGAACCACATGCGCTGCTGTGCCAGCGACAGCGGGACGTCCTCTGGACGTTCGCGCGCGACCAGCGCCTTGCGCGCGCCGTCACCGGCCCGCGATTCCACGCGCGCGGCCAGCGCCGCGACGGTGGAGGCGTCGAAGAGCATGCGCACCGGCACCCTGGTGTCGAGCGCGATGCCGAGCCGCGACGCCACCTGGGTGGCGATCAGCGAGTTGCCGCCGAGATCGAAGAAATCGTCGTCGACGCCGATCCGGCCGATGCCGAGCACCTCGCCGAAGATCTGGGCGACGATCTCCTCGATCGGCGTGGAGGGCGCGCGGAAGACCTTGACCTCGAACACCGGCGCGGGCAGCGCCCGGCGATCGAGCTTGCCGGAAGCGTTGAGCGGGAAGGCGTCCAACGTCACGAAGGCCGTCGGGATCATGTACGCGGGCAGTTCACTGCCCAGCGCGGCACGGATGACGTCGACGTCGATACCGTGTCCCGCGCTCGCGACCACGTAGGCGACCAACTGATCACCGAGACGATCGTCGGAACGCACGAGCACGACGGCTTGGGCCACCGAAGCCAGCCCGGTCAGCGCCGCCTCGATCTCGCCGAGTTCGATACGCAGACCACGCAACTTCACCTGGAAGTCGGTACGGCCCAGGTACTCCAGCTCACCGGCCGCCGTCCAGGTCACCAGGTCACCGGTGCGATACATCCGCGCACCGGCGGGATCGAAGGGATCCGCGACGAAACGATCGGCGGTCAGATCCGGCCTGGCCACGTACCCGCGCGCCAACTGCACGCCCGCCAGATACAGCTCACCCGCGACACCCACCGGCACCGGATGCAACCGCGAATCCAACACGTAGACAATGGTGTTGAAGACCGGAGCGCCGATCGGCACCGATACCGTGTCGGTGGCCATCACCTCGTGATAGGTGACGTCGACCGCAGCCTCGGTCGGACCGTAGAGATTGTGCAGACGCGCGCCGGTCAGCTCGCGCAACTTCTGCGCCGTCGCGGCGGGCAGCGCCTCACCGGAGGCGAACACATGCCGCAGGGTGACACATTCGTCCGCGCCGCCCTCGGCCACGAACACCGACATCATCGACGGCACGAAATGCGCCACGGTGACCTGTTCGTCGGTGATGACGTCGATCAGATAGCCGGGATCGCGGTGCCCGTCCGGCTTGGCGACCACCAGGCGCGCGCCGATCTGCAAGGGCCAGAAGAACTCCCACACCGACACATCGAAGGTGGCCGGGGTCTTCTGCAACACCACGTCGTCGGATTCGAGCCCGTACTCGGCCTGCATCCACACCAGGCGGTTCACGATCGCGGCATGCGAGACGGCGACACCCTTGGGGCGGCCGGTCGAACCGGAGGTGAAGATGACGTAGGCGGTGTTCGACGGACGCAGCGGCGCACGACGATCCGCGTCCGAGACGGCGGCGTCGGAATATCCGTCGAGGTCGAGAGTGTCGATGTCGACCGTCGCGACCTCGCCCGCGTCGAAGCCTTCGCGCGAGGTGGTCAGCACACAGACCGGTGCCGCGGTCTCGAGCACGTAGCGGGTGCGATCGGCCGGATGATCCGGATCGAGCGGCACGTACGCGCCACCGGCCACCGTCACCGCGTACATGCCGATCACCAGTTCCAGCGAACGGCTCATGCCGAGCGCGACCATCGACTCCGGGCCGACGCCGAGCGAGATCAGGTGCCTGGCAAGACGATTCACCCGCGCCGAGAACTCGGCGTAGGACAGAGTCGTCGCGTCGAAGGTGAGCGCGGACGCGTCCGGCGTCCGCTCGACACGGGCCCCGAACATCGAGGCCAGGGTCGCCTCGGGCACCTCGGCGGCGGTCCGGTTCCACCCGGTCAGCACCTGGGCGCGCTCGACCTCGTCGAGGATGTCGATATCGTGCACCATGGATTCCGGTGCGGCGGCGACGGTTTCGAGCACACGCAGGAAACGGCGGGCGAATTCCGCGACGGTGTCCGCGTCGAACAGATCGGTGGCGAAGGAGACCACCGCGGACATGCCCGCGGGTTCACCCTGCCCGCCGCGTTCCTCGGTGACCGTCCACTGGAGATCGAATTTGGCGATGTCGACGTCGAGTTCGTCGGCGGTCACCGAAAGACCCGGCAATTCCAGTCCGGCGTGCGACATCTCCTGGAACGACAACATCACCTGGAACAGCGGGTGCCGCGCCTGGGAACGGGTCGGGTTGATGACCTCGACGAGTCGTTCGAACGGCACGTCCGCGTAGGCGAACGCGGCGAGGTCGGTGTCGCGGGTGCGGGCGAGCAGTTCGGTGAACGGCTGGCCGCCCTCGATTTCCGAACGCAGGACCAGGGTGTTGACGAACATGCCGATGAGATCGTCGAGCGCCTGTTCGCCACGGCCCGCCACCGGCGTGCCGATGGCGATGTCGTCGGTGCCGGACAGTCGCGCCAGCAGCAGCGCGAGTGACGCGTGCATCACCATGAACAGGCTGACACCTTGCGCGCGCGCAAGGGCTGCGAGCCGGATGTGCAGATCGACATCGACCTCGAAGGTCACCCGACTGCCCGCGAAACTCTGCATCGGCGGACGCGGACGATCGGTCGGCAGGTCGAGCTGATCCGGCAGGCCAGCCAATTGCCTACGCCAGTAAGCGATCTCGCGCGCGGCCATCGAACCGGGATCGGATTCGGAACCGAGCAACTCGCGCTGCCAGACGCTGTAGTCCTGGTATTGCACCGGCAGCGGCGACCACGCGGGCGCCTCCCCCGCGGCGCGCGCGAGGTAGGCCGAGGCGACATCGCGCGAGAGCGGCCCGAACGAGAAACCGTCGGCGGCGATGTGATGGACGACGAACGCGACCGCGTGATCGGGGGTGCCGTTGGTCGAACCGCCGGTGACCTGGTAGATCCGCACGCGGATCGGCAGTTCGCGCGAGACGTCGAATCCGGTGGAGGCGAATTCGGTCAGGGTGGCCTGGAGTTCGGATTCGTCGATCGAGGCGACCGCGATGGCCAGGTTGATCTCGTCGTCGGGCACCACCTGCTGGTAGCCGCCGTCCCCGGATTCGGGGAAGACGGTGCGCAGCGATTCCTGGCGCGCCATCACATCGTCGAGCGCGGTCTTCAGCGCCGGGATGTCGACATGTCCGCGCAACCGCACCACGAACGGCAGGTTGTAGGTGGGCGCGGTCGGATCGAACTGGTTGATGAACCACATCCGCTGTTGCGCCAGCGACAGCGGCACCCGGGCGGGCAACTGCTGGGCGACCAGCGGCGGACGGGAACTGTCGGCGGGCGTCGCCTGCTCGGCGCGGGTCGCCAGGCCCGCGACGGTCGGCGTCTCGAACAGCGCGCGCACACCGATCTGGGTGCCGAACGCCGCGCCGATGCGCGACACGACCTGGGTGGCGACCAGCGAGTTACCGCCGAGATCGAAGAAGTTGTCGTCGATGCCGACCCGATCCTGGGACAGCACATCGGCGAAGATCCCCGCCACGATCTGCTCGGCCTGGGTGCGCGGCGCGCGGAAACCGGCCGCGTCCACGCTGAACACCGGCTCCGGCAGCGCCTTCCGGTCCAGCTTGCCGCTGGTGTTGAGCGGGAAACCATCCAGCACCATCACCGAGGCGGGCACCATGTAGCCGGGCAACTGCTCGGCGGCGAAACGCGTCAGCTCGACCGGATCGACGGACTGCCCCGGCGCGGAAACGACATAGGCCACCAATTGCTGACCGGTCGCGGTGTCGACCACGAGCACCGCGGACTGGCTCACCGACGGATGCGCCAGGGTGACGGTCTCGATCTCGCCCAACTCGATGCGCTGACCACGGAATTTCACCTGGAAATCGGTACGACCGATGTACTCGAGGACACCCGCCCCATTCCAGCGCACCAGGTCGCCCGTGCGGTACATGCGCTGCCCGCCGGTGCCGAACGGATTCGCGACGAACCGGTCCGAGGTCAGATCCTGGCGTCCGCGATACCCGCGCGCCAGCTGACGGCCGCCCAGATACAGCTCACCGGGAGCGCCGATCGCGGCCGGACGCAGCCGCGCGTCCAGCACGTAGACCTCGACATTCCACTCCGGAATACCGATCGGGACGGTGGCCGTGTCGGCGGCGGTGGCCTCCCAGTAGGTCACCGAGACCGCGGCCTCGGTCGGCCCGTACAGGTTGTGCAGACCGGCGGTGGAGATCGCGCGGAACCCCGCGGCGGTCTCCGGCGGCAACGCCTCGCCGATCACGAAGACCGCGCGCAACGTCGCGCACTGCGCTTCGGTGGCGTGGGTGACGAAAACCGTCAGCATGGACGGCACGAAATCGGTCACGGTCACGCCGTGCCGCTCGATCATGTCCGCCACGTACAGCGGATCGCGATGCCCGTCCGGGGCCGCGACGACGAGTTTCGCGCCCACCATCAACGGCAGGAAATATCCCCACAGCGACACGTCGAAGGTGGTGGCGGTCTTCTGTAGGTAGACGTCGTCCGCGCGCAACCGGTACTCGTCGAGCATCCACAGCTCTTGGTTGACGATCGCGTGATGGGTGACCGCGACACCCTTCGGGCGTCCGGTCGAGCCCGACGTGTAGATCACGTAGGCGGTGTTGTCCTCGCGCAGCGGCGCACCGCGCTGCGCGTCGGTGATCGGCGCGTCCGAGAACTCCGACACGTCGAGGGTGTCGATCTCCACCCGCCGCACCGACTCCGGCAGTTCCAGATCGTCGTGCGAGAGCGTCAGCACGCAGACCGGGTCCGCGGATTCGAGGATGTAGGCGGTGCGATCGGCCGGATGATCCGGATCGATCGGCACGTACGCGCCACCGGCCCGCAGCACCGCGTGCATGCCGACGACCAATTCCAGCGAACGCCGCATCCCCAGCGCGACCAGCGACTCCGGGCCGACCCCGTCGGCGATCAGGAACCGCGCCAGCCGGTTGACCCGCGCCCCGAACTCCGCGTACGTCAGCGTCGCGCCCTCGAAATCGAGCGCGATATTGTCCGGGGTCGCCTCGATCTGCGCGTCCAGCAGCGCGGGCAAGGTCGTGGTCGGAACAGCCTGCTCGGCGTCGTTCCACTCCAGCAGCGTCAGCTCGCGCTCGGCCTCGGTGGTGACCGGCAGATCCCACACCGCGATCCCGGCGTCGGCCGCCAGGAACCGCGCGAAGAATTCCATGAACCGCGCGTGATGGGTGCGCGCCTCGTCGTCGGTATAGAGGTTCGGGTTGGTCTCGAAATCGATGTGCGAGCCCGTGCCCGACTGGTAGAAGTTGACGCCGAGATCCTCGATGCTGCCGGTGGACAGCACGTTCAACCGGCCGACCATCGGGCCGAGCGTCATCTCGCTGTGGAACAGCATGATGTTGACCCAGGGGCCGAAGAACTCGGTGGTCACCACACCGTCGCCCGCGGCGTCGCGGCGGATGTCCTCGTGCCGGTACCGCTGATGACGCAGCGCCCCCGACACCTCGACCGTCACCGATTTCAGCAGGTCGGCGACAGTCGTGTCGTGCGCGACCGTCAAACGCAGCGGCACGATATTGGACACGACGCCACCCGAACGCCGCATCGCCGCGGTCGTGCGCGCGGTCACCGGCAGGCTCAGGATCACGTCCTGGGCGCCGGTGATCTGGGCCAGATACGCCGCGAAACCGGCGATCAGCAGACCGGCGGGCGAATTGTCGTGGCGTTCGACCGCGGCGCCGAGCAGATCGTTCTGCTCGGTCGACAGCGCGGCGCTGGCGATCCCGTTGACCGGCGACGGCGGCGCGGAACGCCCCTCGAGACTGGAACCCTCTTCCAGCCCCTCCACCCGCTCGGCCCAGTGCTGTCGGTCGGACACGAACCGCGAACTGTCGCGGTAGGCGATCTCCTGCTCGTAGAGCGTGCGCAGATCGGTGGCCTTGGCGGGTTTGGGCTCCTCGCCGTTCACCGCCGCCGTGTACAGCTCCGCGATCCGGTTCATGAAGGTCATGGCGCCGAAACCGTCGAGCACGATGTGATGCGCCCGCGAGTACCAGTACCAACGCGAATCGGCCAGGTGCAGCGCCGCCGCGCGGATCAGGCGATCACGGGAGATGTCGAGGGGTCGGCTGTACTCGGCCCGCATCCACTCGGCCGCCGCGGCCTCGGGATCGTCGGCCTCACGCAGGTCGACGTATTCCAGGGTCGAATCCAGCGACGGATCGATCGTCTGCACCGGTTCGCCGTCGCGTTCGACGATCTTCAGGAAGCCCGAACCGATGTCGGTCGCGGCATCGCGGCTCGCCTGTTCCAGCGCGCCTACGTCGAGATCACCGTCGATGTCGACATACTGTGCGATATTGATCGGCACCTGCGGATCGACGTGCTGGGCATACCAGATGCCCAGCTGCGCGGGCGACAGTGGGAAGTACTCGCCACCAGCTTCGCCGTTCCCGCCGAAATCCAGCCGGTCCAACCCAAACCTCGCTTCCGGAACACCACGCAAGCGCTCCCCGACGACACCCGGACAGGACGCTCACCGATCGAAAGGTGGCGCCTGCTCATCCAGGTTCAGTTCTCGTACAAATCAGGCAAAAATGTTCATTGGCACTATCTGTCCAAGACCGATCTTGTTACATGGGCCCGGCCGTGCCACTTACCCGCCGACCGGCCGAGCCGGGATCTTCAGTGCTGATCACCGGAACAATCTACCGTCGCCCCCCATGCCCGACCAACCAAGATCCATAGCTGTCCCACATTATGCCAGGCAGTAGACTCGAGGTCCGTTTGCTGGGATCCTGTCGGAGTTGTCACAGGGTGAATCCCGGGCGGTGCGTTCCTCGGGGGTGTAGAACGAGCCGACACCTCGCTCGCTCGGTGTCGACGTCCCCTTCGATCGCTCGACGTCGCCTCAGCCGAGCGGCATCATGGCCCGAGTAGCGCGAGAGGTACTACCGCCACACCGTCCGGGCGGCGGTAGGCATGCTGTCCGGTATAGACAACCATCGAATCGATCAGGTCGCTGCCGATACTGTCGCGCAGCCAATGCAGGTGCGTGACATCGACATCCGCGACACGGTTCGCGAGTTTTACTTCGATCGCGAGCAGTCTGCCGTCGGCCTGTTGCACGAGGAGATCCACCTCGTGATCGCCGTTGCGTGTGCGCAGGTGGCCGAGCCGAGCTTCGGCCGCCTCGGCATAGGTCGCGACGGACAGCGCGACAAGATGTTCGAACAGGGCTCCGAGGATCGTGCCCTCGAAGTGGCGGGTGCTGCCCGGCTTCGCCCTCAACAGTGCTTTCGAGTCCAATCCGAGCAGGCGAGCCGCCAGCGCCGGGTCGGCCAGTTGATGCTTGGGAGATTGCCCCAGACGTTCCAGATGGTTTCGGCTCGGGATCCAGGCGGGGATGGCGTCGAGCAACCACAGCGACGACAACGCGTCCCGGTAGGCGATCGTGGTTTCCTTGGCAGGCTTGTCGGTCTCCCCCGGCGTCGCCGCATGGAGGATCTTCGAGTAAGCCGTCGTTGTCGAAGTCGCGGCAGCGTAGGCGGCCAACCAGCCTCGCAGGATCTCGGGTTTGCGAACCGGATAGCCCTGCTCGGGGAACTCACGCTGGACGATATTCGCGAGGTAGGCATCGAGTTCGACCCGGCGGACCCGTGCGGGGAGCGGACGGATCGCGGGAAACCCCGAGGCGGTGATCTCCTCGACGTAATCGGCCAAGCCGAACGCCGTGGTACCTGCCACCTCCTGCTCGCCGTCCAGCAACGTCGACAGGCTGACAGTCGGAACTTCCAGGTCACGCTCGGCAAGACTCAAGGGCCGCATTCGCATGGGAACGATGCGGCCAGCCCCCGAGTGGACGACCGCACCGCGGGGTGCCGAACTACCCGCGATGATGAAATGGCCAGCCGGAGAGCCCGCGTCCACCGCGTTGCGGACGTAGTCCCAGACTTCGGGGAGCCGCTGCCATTCATCGATGAGGATCGGACCCGGCAACCGCGAGAATATCGAAGAGTCGGCCGATACCAGCTCGCGCTGCGACGGCAGGCTGAGATCGACGATCGAGCGGGCACGCTGCTGCGCGGTCGCCGTTTTTCCGACACCTTTCGGGCCGAATATCGCCAAGGCGCGAAGATGGGGCTGCAACTCATCAAGTGCCTGGTCAACGATACGACGACAGTACTGTGCCATGTATCCAGTCTACCGATCGCAGGCGTTCTACTCGACCATTCGCAGTCGATCTACTCGACCATTCGCAGGCGCTCACATGGTCTACCACCGCTGCGGGATCGGCGTATTCGAGACGATTCAGAGGGCTATCGGCCGGTACGCGAGCGCGGCGTCGACGATCTGCTCGGCGGTCGCGTCCCGCAGGTCTGCGGCTGGGTGATAGATCAGGTTTGTCGGGGCGGGGTGGGGCACGTTGGTCCGGAAGAGGAGCAGGTAGTAGTCGGCGTCCGGGCCTGCGGCGCGGATTCTGCGGACGATTTCGACGAGTTCGTCGCGGGTGACGTCGGGGACGCGTGGGTGGGCCGGACGGGCGGCTTCCTGAGCGAAGTCGAGCAGGTCGCGGTGGGAGCTGTATTCGGCGAAATCCGTGAAGTCGTAGTCCTGGCCGGTGTGCTGGTTGAACGCGGCGATGGCTTCGTCGGGGTCGCCGGTGACGATCAGTTGGGCGATGCGCTCTATTTCCCGGGCGAGGGCCGCGAGGTATTCGGGAGCGACGGAGGGCGGGAGTAGTTCCGGTCTGAGGTCCATGTGCTCTCCAGGTGCACCGAGGGTGGACGAATCAGCGTGGGACGGTGGAGGTTCCGCGGTCGCGGGCCGGGTCGTAGAGGTGCGAGGTGGTGCAGGTGATCGCGGGGGTGAGGGCGCGGCCGACGAGTATGACGGCGGCCTGACGCAGGGCGGCGGCCTCGACCTGATCGGCGATATCGGCGAGGGTGCCGCGCAGGATCAGTTGGTCGGGCTGGCTGGCCCGGTAGACGACGGCGACGGGACAGTCGGAGCCGTAGTCGGCGGCGAGTTCGTCGGCCAACGGGCGGACGCGGGTGATCGCCAAGTGGAGGACCAGGGTGGCGCCGGTGCGGGCGAAATTCGCCAGCTCCTCGGATTCGGGCATCGCCGTGGAGCGCGCCTGTGTACGCGTGAGGACCACCGATTGGACCACCTCGGGAACGGTCAGTTCGGTGCCGAGGAGGGCGGCGGCCGCGGCGTAGGCGGGCACGCCGGGGGTGATGTCCCACGGGACGCCGTGCGCGTCGAGACGGCGGGTCTGCTCGGTGAGGGCCGAATAGAGCGACGGGTCACCCGAGCACAGCCGGGCCACATCGCTGCCGGATTCGTGGGCCCGCACCAGATGGGCGGTGATCTGGTCGATGTCCAGGTGCTGGGTGTCGATCAGTTCGGCGTCCGGCGAGCAGTGCGCCAGGACTTCCGGGTCCAGGTAGGTGCCCGCGTAGAGGCAGACCGGGGAGGTCCGCAGAAGCTCGACCGCTCGTACGGTCAGCAGGTCCGCCGCTCCCGGCCCGGCCCCGATGAAGTGCACGGTCATGCGAGGGAGTCTAGGCGGCGGGTCGGCGACGATCGCCGACACCCGTGCGCCGTTGCCCCGCGACGGGCAGAACCCGAAGGCCTCACGCGGTGGCGTCGAAATGCGCGATGATCTTCGTGGGGTGCACGCGCACGACCAACTCCCCCGGTACGGCGTTGCGTTTGCCGAATTCCTCCGCGCGGTCCGCGCCCATGTACCGCCCACCGAGCGCGGTCGCGGTACGCAACAGTTCGTCGGAATCCTCGGACAGCGTGACCGTGCCCTGAATCTGCACGGAACCGTAGGGCGGTTCTTCCTGGTCGACGACGAGGGCGACGCGAGGATCCCTGGCGAAGGCCTTGCCCTTGCCGGTGTACTTGCCGGTGTTGAAGACGATCGTGTCGTCTTCGACGAGGAACCAGATCGGGGTGACCAGCGGTCGACCGTCGGCCGCGACGATGGCGACCTTGCCCGTTCGTGTTCCATGGGACAGGAATTCGCGCACCTGGGGATCGGACAGGGATGCCATATCCCCACACTAGGGTCCGTCCACACCCGCCCGCAGCAGCCGTGCCGCGTGTCCACATCCGGCGATCGGCTCGTGCACAGCTTTCTCCGGCAGCCTCGGTTCACATCCGCGTGCCGCGATCCCAACCCTCAGCCCAGCGCGGTCAGCGCCATCCGCCGCAGAATCGGCCGCGTGCGAGCCGCCGTCGCCGAGGTCGCGCTGTGCGGTGTCGAGTTGATCAGACCGAATGCCGCGTGCGCTTGAACGCGCGCGGTTTCCTCCGCGAGCCCCGGATGCAGTTGACGCAGGACCGATACCCAGATCTCGACGTATTGCCGCTGCATCCGGCGCAGATCCCGACGGGCGGAAGTGGGGACGTTGTCGAGGTCGCGGTCCTGGATGCGGATGAGTTCGGGTTCGCCGAGCGCGAAGTCGAGGTGGAAATCGACCAGGCCCGCGAGCGCGGCCTCGGGTGACGCGGTGTCGGCGGCGACGCGTTTGCCGCCGTCGAGCAGGCGCTGGCTGATGCCGAGGAGGAGTTCGGTGAGCAGCGCTTCCTTGCTCGGGAAGTGCCGGTAGACGGCGGGGCCGCTGATGCCGACGGCCGCGCCGAGGTCGTCGAGGCGCACGCCGAGGAAGCCGCGATCGGCGATGAGCCGGGCTCCGGCGTCGAGCAGTTGCCTGCGACGGTCTGCTTTGAGCTGCTCACGACGGGTGAGAGTGCCGGGTTCTGTGTCCGCCACCTGTGCCCCCTTTCCCGACTCTGGACAACTCGGTTAATCAAGATTAACCTGAATCTCAGTTATCGGCGACTAACTGGATGGCAGGACGGCGTGATGACGGTTACCCAAGAAGTCGACAATCGCAGTGCCCACCGGGTGCTGGTCGGCGACCTGCGGGATCGACTGGCAACGGCGGCGCTCGGCGGGCCCGCCAAGGCGCGTGAGCGGCATGTGGCGCGCGGCAAACTGCTTCCCAGGGAGCGGGTGGATCAACTTCTCGATCCGGGCAGCCCGTTCCTGGAGCTGTCCCCGCTGGCGGCGACCGGGATGTACGACGACGAATGTCCCGGCGCGGGGGTGATCACCGGGATCGGCCGGGTCTCGGGTCGCGAATGCGTGATCGTCGCCAACGACGCGACGGTCAAGGGCGGCACCTACTACCCGATGACGGTGAAGAAGCATCTGCGCGCCCAGGAAGTGGCGTTGCAGAACGAGCTGCCGTGCATCTACCTGGTCGACTCCGGCGGCGCGTTCCTGCCGCGCCAGGACGACGTGTTCCCGGACCGGGAGCATTTCGGGCGCATCTTCTTCAACCAGGCGACCATGAGCGCCAAGGGAATTCCGCAGATCGCGGCGGTCATGGGCTCGTGCACCGCGGGTGGCGCGTATGTGCCCGCCATGAGCGACGAGGCCGTGATCGTGCGCGATCAGGGCACGATCTTCCTCGGCGGACCGCCGCTGGTGAAGGCTGCGACGGGCGAGGTCGTCAGCGCGGAGGATCTCGGTGGCGGCGCTCTGCATTCGCGCACCTCCGGTGTCACCGACCATCTGGCCGACGACGACCGGGACGCGCTGCGCATCGTGCGACGCATCGTGGCCACGTTCGCCCCGCGCGCGGCGGTTCCGTGGGAGGTCCGGCCGAGCACGCCGCCCGCCGTGCCGGATTCCGATCTCTACGACGTGGTTCCCGTCGATCTGCGCACCCCCTACGACGTGCGCGAGGTCATCGCCCGCATCGTGGACGGCGGCGAGGGTTTCCACGAATTCAAGGCCGAGTACGGCAAGACCCTGGTGACCGGATTCGCGCGCATCCACGGTCATCCCGTCGGCATCATCGCCAACAACGGTGTCCTGTTCGGCGAATCCGCCATGAAGGGCGCGCATTTCATCGAACTGTGCGACAAGCGCAAGACACCGCTGCTGTTCTTGCAGAACATCACCGGATTCATGGTCGGGCGCGATTACGAAGCGGGCGGTATCGCCAAACACGGCGCGAAGATGGTGACGGCGGTCGCGTGCGCGCGGGTTCCGAAACTCACCGTCGTGATCGGCGGCTCCTACGGCGCGGGCAACTACTCCATGTGCGGGCGCGCGTATTCGCCGCGCTTCCTGTGGATGTGGCCCAATGCCAGGATCTCGGTGATGGGCGGTGAGCAGGCGGCCTCGGTGCTGTCGACCGTGCGCGGCGACCAGCTCGACAGCAGCGGCAACCCCTGGTCCGCCGAGGACGAGGAGGCGTTCAAGGCGCCGATCCGCGACCAGTACGAGCACCAGGGCAATCCGTATTACTCCACGGCGCGCCTGTGGGACGACGGCGTGATCGACCCCGCCGACACCAGAACCATTCTCGGCCTGTCCCTTTCGGTCTGCGCGCAAGCGCCGCTCGAACCCGTTTCCTACGGCGTCTTCCGGATGTGATCGCGATGCTGAGCTCACCCACCCCACAGGTTGCCCTCGCGGGCAACAAATCCCAGCCCGTCGAATTCGACACCGTGCTCGTCGCCAATCGCGGCGAGATCGCCGTGCGCGTCATTCGCACGTTGCGCGCCATGGGTATTCGGTCCGTCGCCGTCTACAGCGATGCCGACGCCCAGGCCCGCCACGTCCTGGAAGCCGACAGCGCGGTGCGCCTGGGCCCCGCGCCCGCGCGCGAGAGTTACCTCGACATCGCGAAGGTGGTCGACGCCGCGGTGCGCACCGGCGCGCAGGCGGTGCACCCGGGATACGGCTTCCTCTCCGAGAACGCCGCTTTCGCGACCGCGCTGGCCGAGGCCGGGATCGTCTTCCTCGGCCCGCCCGCCCGAGCGATCGAGGTGATGGGCGACAAGATCACCGCGAAGAACACCGTGTCGGCCTTCGATGTGCCGGTGGTGCCGGGTATCGCGAAGCCGGGACTGTCCGACGAGGATTTGATCGCCGCGGCCGTCGAGATCGGCTACCCGGTGCTGGTCAAGCCCTCCGCGGGCGGTGGCGGCAAGGGGATGCGCAGGGTCGAGGATCCGGCGCTGCTACCGGACGCGCTGGTCAGCGCCCGGCGCGAGGCGTCGGCCGCGTTCGGTGACGACACCCTGTTCCTGGAACGTTTCGTCACCAGGCCGCGCCATATCGAGGTGCAGATCCTGGCCGACCGGTTCGGCAATGTGGTGCACCTGGGCGAACGCGAGTGCAGTCTGCAACGCCGACACCAGAAGGTGATCGAGGAAGCTCCCTCGCCGCTGCTCGACGCGGAGACGCGGGCGCGGATCGGCGCGGCCGCCTGCAATACCGCGCGCAGCGTGAACTACGTCGGCGCGGGCACGGTGGAATTCATCGTCTCCGCGGATCGTCCGGACGAATTCTTCTTCATGGAGATGAACACCCGCCTACAGGTGGAACATCCGGTCACCGAGATGGTCACCGGGATCGACCTGGTGGAATGCCAGGTGCGGGTGGCGGCCGGGCAGAAGATCGGCGTGGCCCAGGACGATATCCGCATGGTCGGTCACGCCATCGAGGCCAGGGTGTACGCGGAGGATCCCGGTCGCGGCTTCTTGCCGACCGGCGGCACCGTGCTCGCGCTGAGCGAGCCCGACGGCTCCGGTGTCCGGGTGGATTCGGGACTGCGCGTGGGCACCGTCGTCGGCAGCGATTACGACCCGATGCTGTCCAAGGTCATCACCCATGCCGCCGACCGCACCGCCGCCATCGCGAAACTCGATCGGGCACTGGCCGATACGGTCTTGCTCGGCGTCACCAGCAATATCGAATTCCTGCGTTTCCTGCTCGCCGACACCGATGTCGCGGCCGGACGTCTCGACACCGCGCTGTTGGACCGCCGGGTCGCCGATTTCGTCCCCGCACCGGTGGGTGACGACGAATTCGTCGCCGCCGCCGCGTATCACTGGCTGCGGCGCTGGCCCGCGCCGTCGGGCGATCCGTGGGATATCCCGACCGGCTGGCGGCTCGGCGTGCCCGCGCCGACGGCCATCAGGCTGGCGGGCGGCGAGAAGATCCAGCACGTCTATCTGACCGGTTCGCCGGGTGCGGCGGTCGTTCGACTCGGCGACGACGAGAAGTCCGTCGCGGCAACGGAATCCACCCTGACGGCGTCCATCGACGACACCGGGACGCTCGTCGTCGCCCGTGACGGCGTGCGGCGGACCTATCGCGTGGCGGAATTCGACGGACAACTCTGGGTCGCCGGGCCGTCCGGCGTCTCGGTACTGCGCGAAGTCGCCGAGGTGAGTGTGCGCGGCGGCGCGGATCACGTGGGCGACGCCGAGATCCGCAGTCCCATGCCGGGTTCGGTGATCGCGGTCCCCGTCACCTCGGGCACCGTGGTCGCCGCGGGCGCGGCCGTGGTGGTGGTCGAGGCCATGAAGATGGAGCACACGCTCACCGCACCGGTGGCGGGCACGGTCGAGATCCTGGTCGAGGCGGGTGCGCAGGTCCGGCTGGATCAGCCGCTGGCCCGCATCGTCGCGGCCACCGAAATCACCGAACCAGCACCGAAATCCAGCGAGGAAGAAGGAACTCCCGCATGACCGACTATCTGTCCACCGGCACCCTGCCCGAGGATTATCGGGATCTCGCGCTGACGGTGCGGGATTTCGCGCAGACGGTCGTCGCCCCGGTGGCCGCCGAACACGACGCGAACCACACCTTCCCGTACAAGGTCGTCGCGGGCATGGCCGAGATGGGCCTGTTCGGACTGCCCTTCCCCGAGGAATTCGGCGGTATGGGCGGCGACTACTTCGCGCTGTGTCTCGCGCTGGAGGAACTCGGCAAGGTCGACCAGAGCGTGGCCATCACGCTGGAGGCGGGTGTCTCGCTCGGCGCCATGCCGATCTACCGTTTCGGCAATCGCAAGCAGCAGGAGGAATGGCTGCCGCAGCTGACCAGCGGCCGCTCGCTCGCCGCCTTCGGCCTCACCGAACCGGACGCGGGCAGCGACGCGGGCGGCACGCGGACCACCGCGACCGTCGACAGCGGTGAGTGGGTCGTCAACGGGCGCAAGCAGTTCATCACCAACTCCGGCACCGATATCACCACGCTGGTGACGGTGACCGCGGTGACGGGGCAGACGGGCACCAAGAAGGAGATCTCCACGATCCTCGTGCCCACCGAAACCCCCGGTTTCGTCGCCGAACCCGCCTACAACAAGGTCGGCTGGAATGCCTCCGACACCCATCCGCTGACGTTCACCGACGTCAGGGTGCCCGAGGAGAACCTGCTCGGCGAACGTGGGCGCGGCTACGCCAACTTCCTGCGGATCCTCGACGAGGGCCGCATCGCCATCGCGGCGCTGTCGGTCGGCGCGGCCCAGGGCTGCGTGGACGAGAGCGTCCGCTACGCCAAGGAGCGGCTGGCCTTCGGTCAGCCCATCGGCCGCAATCAGGCCATCGCGTTCAAGATCGCCAGGATGGAGGCGCGCGCCCACGCCGCGCGCACCGCCTACTACGACGCCGCCGCCCTCATGCTCTCGGGCAAACCGTTCAAGAAGGAAGCCTCCATCGCCAAGCTCGTGGCCAGCGAGGCCGCGATGGACAACTCCCGCGACGCCACCCAGATCTTCGGCGGCAACGGGTTCATGAACGAGTACGCGGTGGCGAGGCATTACCGTGACAGCAAGATCCTCGAAATCGGCGAGGGCACTACGGAGGTACAGCTGATGCTCATCGGTCGGGAGTTGGGACTGTGAAACGCGTTGTCCAGCGCGGACTCTGGTTCGAGGAGTTCGAGACCGATGTCGTGTACGAGCACCGGCCGGGACGCACCATCACCGAGGCCGACAACGTCCTGTTCACCACGCTGACGATGAATCCGCAGGCCCTGCACCTCGACGCCGCGTTCTCCGATCAGCAGCCGCCCTTCAACCAGCGCCTGGTGAATTCGATGTTCACCCTGTCCACGCTGATCGGGCTCTCGGTGGGACAGCTGACCCAGGGCACGCTGGTCGCCCAGCTCGGTTTCAGCGAGATCACCTTCCCGAAACCGCTGTTCCACGGTGACACCATGTACGTCGAGACGGTGGTCACCGAGAAGCGCGAATCCAAATCCCGCCCCGGCGAGGGCGTGGTGACACTGGCCCACACGGCCCGCAACCAACACGGCGATATCGTCGCGACCGCGACCCGCAACGCGCTGATCCGCAAGACACCGGAGGAATCATGAGTTGGGAGATCACCGGTCCGGGCTGGCTCTTCTGCCCCGCCGACCGTCCCGAGCGTTTCGAGAAGGCCGCCGCTGCCGCGGATGTCGTCATCCTCGACCTGGAGGACGGGGTCGCCGCGGGTGACAAACCCGCCGCTCGCGCCGCGATCGTCGAGACGCGCCTGGATCCCGAGACCACCGTCATCCGGGTCAACGCCGCGACCACCGACGATCACGCGCTCGACCTGGCCGCGCTCGCGCAGACCGGCTACCGCCGGATCATGCTGTCGAAGGCCGAATCCGCCGAGCAGGCGACCGCGCTCGCCGACTACGAGATCATCGCGCTGATCGAATCCCCGCTCGGCGCGGTCGCGGTGGAACGTATCGTGCAGGCGAGCAATGTGATCGGCGCCATGTGGGGCGCCGAGGATCTGGTCGCGGGTCTCGGCGGCAAGTCGAGCAGGCGCGCGGACGGCAGTTACCACGAGGTCGCCCGCCATCTCCAGTCCGCGACCCTGCTCGCGGCCAAGGCCTACGGCAAATTCGCCCTCGACGCGGTGTATCTGAACATCCGCGATCTCGACGGGCTGCGGGTCGAGACGGCCGATGCCGTCGCCGTCGGCTTCGACGCGAAGGTCGCCATCCACCCCAGCCAGGTCGCCGTGATCCGCGAGGGTTACGCGCCGTCCGAGGAGGAAGTCTCCTGGGCGCGCCGGGTACTGGCCGAAGTGCCCAACCACCGCGGCGTCTTCCAGTTCGAGGGTCGCATGGTCGACGGCCCCATCCTGCGCCAAGCCGAACAGATCGTGCGCAGGGCCGCCGTCACCGCGTAGTGACCGCCGCACCGTGACAGCGGATCCGACCGCTGTCACGGTGCCTGCGTCCTGCCGGAAGAGCTATTCCGGGTACGCCGCATCCCACGGATCGATGACCGTCACACCCGTCGGCTCGAAGTCGTTCACATTCCTGGTCACCACAGTCATACCGTGCTCTCCCGCCGTGGCGGCGATCATGGCATCGCGCTCGGGGCGAGGGTCGGGCACATGCCAGCGTGCCGCACGTCGTGCGACGGCGAGATCGATCGGGAGAATCCGTCCGTTGAACGCATCGAGCACGGTGTCCTCCAACCACGCTCGGAGTCGTTTGCCCTGGACCGAATCACGACGTTCGACCCGACCGATGCCGATATCGATCTCCATGATCGTGACAACGCTGAGATACAGCTCCGACGGTCGCCGCGCCGCGATCCACGCGCGCACCGAAGGATTCGCTGACCGCGACGATTTCCGCAGTTCGCTCAAGACATCCGTATCGAGGAGATAGCTCACAGCTCCGGGACCTTCAGATCGACAGCGAGCAGAGCCGGTTCGAAATCGATATCGTCACCATCGTCCATACTCAAACGGGCGACGAGATCTCGACTGTCGGCGCGTAGCCGTCGGTATTCCTCGATCGACAACAGCACGAATGCCTCCTCACCTCGGTCGGTGATCACCACCGGCCCCCGCAGCGCGGCACGTTTCGCCGCACTGACGTCACGGTTCAGCTCACGAGCGCTCATAGTCGACATGACATCCCCTCAAGGTAGGTACGTACCTACTATACCCCTCGATATCGGAGCGATGGCCACGCCGGAACAACGCGCACACCGCTGGGCCAGGACAAGAGAGCTGCCGGGGAAGCCCCCTTCCCCCTTGCCAGTACAGCGGGCGTTAGCGCGTTACTCCGAGGTTTACCCGCGTATGCGGTTGATCATGCTGCGCCACAGTAGTTTTCGTGCGCCGGATGCGGTTTCGGCGAGGGTTCCACCGGCGCGCAGGCCGCTCACCAGTCGCGCCTGATCGGCCAGTGCCGTCCGTCGTACGGCGGCGGTGGCCTTGGAGGGATGGCCGGAGTCGAACGGGGGGCGCGGGTCGTATTCGATATCGAGTTGGATGGCACGTGCGCGTTCGGGGCCCGCGGTTTCGCCGACGAGCCACAGCGCCATATCGATTCCGGCGGCGACACCGGCGGCGGTGACGATCTTGCCGGTGCGCACCACCCGCTCGTCGCGTCGGGGTCGGGCGCCGAGTAGGCCGAGGGCGCGCTGCGCGGCCCAGTGCGTCGTCGCGGGTTCGTCCTTCAGCAGGCCGGCCGCGGCCAGGACGAGGGCTCCGGTGCACACCGAGGTGGTCCAGTCGCTCGTTTCGTGCGCGGTACGCAGCCATGCGAGGACTTTCTCGTCGGCGGCGACGGCGGTCGCGGCGGGGCCGCCGGGGACCACGATGACGCTCGGGGCGGGCGTTTCGGCGAAGGTGTGCGTGACGCCGAGCGCCAGCACCCCGCTGTCGACGAGCACCGGACCGGGTTCGTGGCCGACGAATCGGATCCGCGCTCCGGGGACGAACCTCAGCACCTCGTACGGGCCGATGGCGTCGAGTGCCGTCATACCCGGATACAGGACGATCGCGATCTGACCGATGCCCACCGGTGAACCCCCTCCGTGAACCAGAACCGAAGTGAAAGATTATCACCGGCGAGCAAGCTTAAGTAATCAACAATTCTTTGGGTACTACTGCCTTTTCAGTGCCTCGTTACTACTGTAAGTTACCTCGTGTTCGGCGGAACCACGGATGATGTTCCCGGTGCCCTCCTACATCTTCCGTACCCGTACGCCGACATTCGGGCGCACCGGCGCGAGACAAACCCGCCTCGTCGTCACGCCGGTGCGTCCGGCCCCGTCACACCATCGGTGACGGACGAAACCGCGCGGCGCTCACCGCTGGTTACCATGTCGGATATGAGTGTCGACAATCGCCGAACGGCGCGTAAGGCGGTCACCGGCGACTCGGCACCCCGGGAGATCCGTCGGCGGCCGAAGAACCGTCGTGCCCAGATCGCCGCCGCGTCGGCGGCCGCCTTCGGGTCGCTGGGCTACCACGGCGTCAGCATGGAGGACATCGCCTCCGGACTCGGGATCAGTTCGGCCGCCCTCTACCGCCACTACCCCAGCAAATACGCGCTGTTCCGGGAGGAACTGCTGCGGGTCGGCCAGGCGATGACCGAATCGGTCGAGGTCGGTACCGAAGGCGAGCCGTCGGCGCCGCGCGAACGGTTGCGACAGGTCGTCGACGCCCTCGTCGGCGCGACCATCGAGAACCGCCCGAGCATCACCCTGGTCCGCTGGGAAGGCCGCTATCTCGACGAGGCGGATCGGCAGACCCTCGACGAACAGCAACTGAGTGTGCTCGACGCGCTCGGCGACCGGATCGGCGAACTGCGACCGGAACTGACCGAGAACGATCGCAGGGTACTGCGCGCCACGATGCTCAGCGTGATCACCAGCATCGCCGATCACCACGCCACGCTGCCGATCAAAGCGCTTGTCCGACTGCTCGGTTCGGCATGTCTCGCCATCGCCGACGCACCGCTGCCGCCCGCCGAGAAGACGGCCGAGGTGCCGATGGTGGTCGAGATTCCCGATTCGTTCAAACACGAACTGCTGCTCCGCAAAGCCGTCGAACTCTTCCACGATCGCGGGTATCCCAATGTGAGCGTGGAGGAGATCGCCACCGCCGCAGGGCTTTCCGCCGCGTCCGCGGTATACCGCTTCTACCGGGGCAAGAGTGATCTGCTCGCCGCCGCGTTCCGCCGGGCCGCCGAACGGGTGTCGGGCGCGATCGGGCCCGCGGTCGCCGCCGCGCCGACCCCCGAAGCGGCGCTGACCGACCTGATCAGCCACTATGTCGACGGCTCCTTCGCCGAACGCGCGCTGACCTTCGTGTATTACACCGAGTTCCAGCACGTTCCGGTCGAGGAGCGGACGGTGCTGCGCAATATCCAACGGCTCAGCGTCGAGGAATGGGCGCGCCTGCTGCGCGAGGTGCGCCCGGAACTCTCCCCCGCCGAGGCCAGGTTCCTCGTGCACGCGGCGTTCGCGCTCGTGGTCGATCTCGGGCGGTCCTTCGACTCGGCCCCCTTCGCCGCGCAGGCACGGGTGCGACTGCTGATGCAGGTGGTGCTCTTCGGGCGGCCCGCCGCCGAGTGAGCCATGCGGATCGAGAGACATTATGTTAGTAGATATTCTCCACCGTAATGGTTAGATCGCCCACGTTGATCGCAGTGTTACCGCATATTTGTGATCTTTCGTTCAAATAGTCTTCCGGGGCGCTGAACTCGGGTTTCCGGACGATGAGTCGGGTTACCATCGCTGGATGGATGCCCCGAAACGTCGCGCCCCGCGGCAGACGAAAACGGAGGACGGCACCGCCCAGCGTGTGGTCCGCCGTCGCCCGCGTGATCGCCGGGCGCAGATCGCGGCGGCCTCGGCCGAGGCGTTCGGCCTTTCGGGCTACCACGGCGTCAGCATGGAGGACATCGCCTCCCGTCTCGACATCAGCTCCACCGCGCTCTACCGCCACTACCCCAGCAAATACGCGCTGTTCCGAGAAGAGACGTTGCGCCTGAGCACACTCGGCGTCGAAACCGTGCGCATCCCCGACGAACTGGCGGGCACGCCCCCCGAACGACGGCTCGACTACGTCATCGACACCATGATCGCGCAATGCCTGGCCAATCGCCGCAGCGCCGCGCTGCTGCGCTGGCAGAGCCGCTACCTGGAACCCGAGGACAACCGCGTGCTCAGCGGCCAATTGATCCGGGTCCACACCGTGGTCCGGGATCTACTGGTCGAGTTGCGCCCGGAACTGCGGGGCGACGAGCGGGCGGTGCTGGCCGCCGCGGCACTGAGCGTCGTCGGCAGCGTGTCCGACCATCACGTGTCGGTGCCCGCGCGGGCGCTCACGACGCTGCTGCGGTCGGCGGGCCACGCGGTGATCGGCATGGATCTCCCCGGCCTCGACGCCGAAGCCGAGACTCCCGGCGCCACCGAGATTCCGCTCACCTTCAAACACGAACTGCTACTCAAACGGGCCATCGAACTCTTCCACGAGCACGGCTATCCCCAAGTGAGCGTGGAAGATATCGCGCACGCGGCCGGATTGCCCGCCTCCTCGGCGGTGTACCGGTTCTACCGAAGCAAGGGCGATATCCTGGCCGCCGCGTTCCGCCGTGCGGCGGAACGGGTCTCGGCCGCGATCGGGCCGGCGATCGCCGCCTCCGACGGCCCCGAGCAGGCGCTGACCACCCTCATCGAACTGTATGTGCGCGGCTCCTTCGCCGAGCGCGCGCTCACCTTCGTCTACTACGCCGAGATCAGCAATGTGCCGCCGGAGGATCGCACGGTCCTGCGCAATATCCAGCGGCTCAACGTCGAGGAATGGGCCAAGCTGGTCGGCGGGATCCGCCCCGAACTCTCCGCCGCCGAGGCCAGGGTGCTGGTGCACGCCGCGCTGGCACTGGTGGTCGACCTCGGCCGCTGGCACGGCGCGGACAATCCGATCTGCACACCCGCGCGCGTCATCCGGCTGATGCAGGTCATCCTGATCGGCAGGCCCGCCGCGGTGTGAGCGCGGGCCCGGCGGTCACTGCTGGGGTGTGGGAGCCAGCGGTGAATTCACCTTGTTGACGAGCCACTTGCCGTCCTTCTTCTCCATCCGCATCACCATCGACAGCTGACCGGGAGCCGGTTTGCCCTGCGTGCCGAGGCTGGTGATGGTCTGCCCGATGACCACGATCGCCTCGGCGGAGGTCTCGTCGCCGGATTTGATCGCGCACTGCACATCGTTGGCCTTCGAGACCACCTCCCCTTGGGAGAGGACCTCTTTCAGCTCACGACTGGTGTCGTCGAACTGCTTCTTCCAGTCGCCGGTCGCACCCGCGAGCACGGCGGTGAAGTAGCCGTCGAGGTTCTTGGCGTCGTAATTCGCGAGGACAGGGGCGTATTCGCACGCCGCGGCGCGCGCCTGCTCCTGGGCGGCCAGCAGTGCGTCTCCCTCGCGGTCCTGGAGGAAGAAGTAGACCGACGAGGCGAGGGAGGCGCCCAGCAGCACTGCCGCCGCCGCGCGCACCGCCACGGTGCCCCTCTTGCCCGGCCTGAGGCGGGCGAGCAGTCCGCCCGAACCCGACTCGGTATCGGCCGAAACACCGGTGTCCGGGTCTGCGGACGTGAGCACCGCCGCACCGGTGGCGCTCGTCATCCCAGCGGTCGTCGTCCCGGCGCTCGTCGTCTCAGCAGTCGTCCCCCCAGCGCTCGTCCCCCCAGCGCTCGTCCCGCCAGCAGCGGCCCCGCCTGCGGTACTCGGCACCGGTACGGGCTTTACTTCACCGTCCACGCTCGTCTGCGACGCGGCATCTGCAACTCCCGACGCGGTGGCCCGCGCGGCTTGCCCCTCGCCGACGACCGTGTCCCGTGCCGTATCGCTGTCCTTGTCGCTCATATCGTTCCTATCTGCCTGGTGCTGGTCGGGAGAGTTCGTCGCCGGTGACGCCGGGCGGCGGGCCGGAACCGTTGTCCGGGACGTTGGGCCGTGGCGCGTTCGCCGAGCCGCGCACCTGGAGCGCCGGATCGCTGGTGACGCAGTAGTTGTAGAGCCGGACCCTGGTATCGGTGGTTTCCAGCGTCGGGACCACGGGGATGGTGTCGTAGTCGCAGGTGGGCCGGGGCCAGGGGTCGACGAGGGTGTAGAAGGCACCGTCGTGGGCGGGGATGCCGATCGCCTCGACGCCCTCGCGCAGCGCGGGGAACAGCGCGGCGATCGCGGGGGCGCGCAGTTTCGCGGCCCTGGTGATGGCGACGAAATTGGTCACCAGGTTGGTGATGGGATCCGTTGTCTCCTGGACGAATCCACCGAGGGTGGCCAGCTGTCCCGGTGCGAGGTCGAGGAATCGACGCACCTCCTGGTCGGCGGCGGTCAACTGTTCGAACAGCACGCCCGCTCCGGTGGTGAGGGTGGTCAGGTCCGGCTGCGCGTGCGAGGTGGTCTCGGAGATCACGCCGAGGTTCTCGATGAGCTGACGGGTCTGCGGGAGCAGCCCTTCCAGACCGGCCATCGCTCTGCTGATACCGGAGATCATGTTGCGCAGGCGATCGGGACCGCCCGCCAGCGCCTTGTCCAGCTCGTCGATGATCACGGTGAGCCGTTGCGGATTCAGGCCCGCGATGAGTCCGCTGACATTGGTGAGCAGGGACTCGATCGTGACCGGAGCCTCGGTCCGCGCGCGCTCGACCACCGAGCCGTCGACCAGATACGGACCGGTGTCGGAATCGGGCCGGAAGTCCAGGTATTGCTCGCCCGCCGCCGAGAGTCTGCCGACGACGACCGTGCCGCCGACCGGAATCTTCGCGTCCGAGTCGATCTCGGCGACCGCGGTGATGCCGATCTCGTCCACTCGCACCTGGGCCACCTTGCCGACCCGGCTGCCACGGAAGGTCACGTCGTTATTCGACAGGAGCCCACCGGAGGTGGTGAGTTCGACGGTGACCCGGTAGGTGCTCGGCAGCAGATCGAGCCGAAGGACCGCGGCGCCGAGGTAGGCCGAGCCGAGTACCAGCACCACGATCAGGCCGAGATTCGCGACGGCGATCCGGCGCTCCACCAGGTAGTTCCACAACGGGATATTCATCGTCCGCCTCCCGGCCGCGGTGTCGACGGCGTGCTGTTCAATCGGCCGCCGACCTTCTCGATCACCTGTGTGAGGCTGCCGATGAAGGCGGGCACATCGCCGAGTTCGGGCGCCCTGCTGCCGTTCGGATCGGTCAGCGCGCCGATGCTCAGGAAGGAGATGGTCGCGGCGACGGCCAGCGTCGGACCCTCGAAGGACGCCATGACGTTCGGATACACCTGGTCGAAACGTTCCAGCGCCTGCCCGAGCTCATCCGATTGGGAGAAGCCGGACATGAGTTTCTGGACGCTGTCGAAGAGGCTGACGAATTCCGGCGAGGTGGTGTCGGTGAAATCACCGAGTGCGGCCATGGTCACCGAGACCTTCTGGATGAGTCCCGCGATATCCCTGTTGTTCTCCGCCACCAGCCCCAGCAGCCCGGGGAAGGTATCGGCGGCGACGCCGAGTTCGGCTTTGCGCCTGGCGAGTTCGCCGGTCAATACCGAGATGCCGTGCAACGTGCCGTCGATATCGGCGGTGCGCTGGTTGAGGGCCGCGATCGCACTCGACAATTCGTTGAGCACATGCGCCAATTGCGGTGCGCGCCCGGCGAACATGGAATCCATCTCGGAGGTGATCTTGGCCGCCTGGTTCAGGCCGCCGCCGTTGAGCAGCATGGAGATCGAGACCATCAACTGCTCGACGGACGCGCCCGCCGCGGTGTTCTCGACACCGATGGTGTCGCCCGGACCAAGCAGCTGCGCGTCGGGTGCGGCCGCGGGCAGGGTCATGGCGATGAAGATGTCGCCGAGCGGGGTGGCCTGACGTAATTCGGCCGTGGTGCCGCGCGGTAGTTGGATGTCGGTGCGGATCAGCATCTCGACATCGGCGATGAAATTGGTGGATTCGATCTCGGTCACCACACCGATATCGGTGCCGCCGATTTTCACGTGCGCGCGTTCGGGCAGGTTGAGCGCGTCGCGGAAGGCCGCGTGGATGACGTAGCCGTCACCGCCGATTCCCGGTTTGGGCATCGGCACGTTCTCCACCGTGATCGCGCAGCCGCTCGTCGCACCGGCGACGACCAGCGCCGCCAGCACGCGGGCCGCGTAATATCTTGTGCGCGCGCTCATTCGGTGATCCCGAGGAGTGCGGCGGTGAGACCGAAGTCGGGGCCCATGTCCTGAATCTTTCCGGTGCGACAGCCGTCGAGCCGCATCTGGACGCGTTCGCAGAACAGCGACAGCGCCTCGCCGTCGAGCACCGCCTTGTCCAGCAGGCCGTGCAGCCGCAGCGCACGGTGCTCGCGACTCACCGAGTTGGAGAAGTTCTGGAGGAAAAGTGGTGTCACATCGATGATTTCGGTCAGGCCGCGCGCGTTGGCGCGCATCTGCTCGGTGATGGTGACGAATCGGGTCAGCGCGCCTGCCAGCTGATCCCTGTTCTCCCCGACCACCATCGAGGTGTTGGCGACGAAGTCGTTGAGCTGGGAGAGGACCGCGTGCAGTCCGGGAGCCTGCTCACCCATCAGCTGCACCAATTCGGTCAGTCTGCCGCTGAAATCGCGCACGGTCTGATCGTTGGACGCGATCACCTGGGTGATGTCGTTGAGTTCGACGATGGTGTTGGCGATCTGGTCCTTGTTGGCCAGGGTCACCTCGAAGGCCGACGACAGCGAGTCCAGCGTCTGCCTGAGCCGGTCGCCGTTGCCGTCGAGCAGCGGGAACAACACCCGGCTCGCCATGGGGCCGCTCTCGTTGTCACCCGCGAGCGCCGCGCCGAGTTGGTCGAAATTCTCCAGGATCCGGTCGAGCTCGACCGGAGTTCTGGTGCGCGCCAGGGGGATATGGTCGCCGTCGGCCAAGGCCGGACCGTCGCCGGTGTAGGCGGGGGCCAGTTCGACGTGCCGATTGGTGATCAGCTGCGGGGAGATCAGCGCCGCCATCGCGTCGGCGGGGATCTTGACGTCCTTGTCGATCGACATGACGACTTCGACATAGCTGCCCCGCGCGGTCACCGTGTCCACCCGGCCGACCGGGACGCCGAGCACGGCGACCTCGTTACCCGCGTACAGACCGGCCACATTCTCGAAATCCGCGCTGACGCGCAGACGTTCGTCGAGGTATTCGCCCGGCAGCGAGGCGATGCTGTCCGGCAGCACCGAACACCCCGAGGCGAACGCCACGGCGGTGCACATCACCACGAGTTTCATCACCGTACGAATCTTCATCAGTTGCATCCCGGTACCGCCTGTGCGAAACAGAGCCAGTTGTCCGGCAGGATCCACGGCGCCCAGACGTCGCCGTACGGACCGTTGCCGAGCGCGTTGTTGAACTGCCGGAAAGCCACCGGCATGATCTCGTAGAGCCGATCCAGGTTCTCCCGGTTCTTCTCCAGCCCCTCGGTCATGGTGTTGAGATTCTCGATGAGCGGACCGAGCTGGCCGTTGTTCTCGATGCCCATCTGCTGGAGCAGCCCCGAGAGCGCGGCGACATTGTCGAGCAGGCTGCGCAGCATCGTCTGCCGCTGGGCCACGGCATTGCCGATCGCCTCGCCCCTGGTCAACAGCAACAGCACGCTGTTCTGGTTGTCCGCGACCAGTTCCGACACCTGATCCATGCTCTTCAGCAACGTGTCGACCTCGTCGCGACGCTCGTTGATGACCTTCGCCAGCGAACCGATGCTGTCCAGCGCCGCGACCGTCAGCTGCGGCGAATCCCCCATCTGGCGGTCGAGCAGGTCGAGCGATTGCCGCAATTTGTCGGGGTCGATGCGCTCGATCCGCTCGAACGAGGAGGTGTATTTCGGATCCTGGATCACCTTGGCCAGGTTGTAGGGCACCGCGGTGTTCTCCAGCCGGATGGTGTCGTCGGGCAGGGCGTCGCCCCGGCCCGGTGTCAACTCCACGTGCAATCTGCCGAGGATGGTCGACATCTTGATCGCCGCCCTGGCATTGCTGCCGAGCCGCAGGTCACCACGCACGCGCAGGTCGATGACGACCTTGTCCCCCACCAGGCGGACCGAACGGACCGCGCCGACCTCGATGCCGGAGACGTCCACGGTCGCGCCGGGACGCAACCCGGCGGCCTGCGCGAATTCGGCGTGGATCGTCTTGTCCGCCAGTCGCATCTCCGAGACCGCGCTCGACACGACCAGCAGCAGCGCGACCGCGGCCGCGGCCATCACACCGAGCCAGAGATATCGGTTCTTCGCATACCAGGACAGACGTGATGTCGTCATCGGCAGACCTCCGATTGCGAGTTGCCGCCGACCTGGGAGAACAGGCCGGGTGGCAGGAGCACGCCCCACAGCGAGACGTCGAGCCTGCAGATGTAGGCGTTGGCGTACCCGCCGTAGCTGGTGAAACGCGCCAGCCCGTTGAGCACCGTGGGGAACTGGACCGCGGCCCGGTCCAGTGCCGCGCCGTTGACCAGCAGCAGCGCGATACCGGTGGTCGCGTCGTTCTGCGCCCTGGCCAGATCGGGTCGCACCTGGGTGACGAGGCCGACGAGCGAGTCGGTCGCGGTCGCCACCTGATCGACCGAACTCTTGAGCGATTCGCCCTCCGCGTAGAGCGCTTCGACCAGCGAGCGGGCCTGGGTGATCAGGGTTTCGAGTTCGTGGCTGCGATTGGCCAGGCCGCCCAGCACACTGCTGAGGTTGGTGATGACATCGCCGAGGATCCGGTCGCGCTGGCCGAAGGTGCCCGCCAGTTCGGCGGCCTGGGTGATCAGCATGCTCAGCGAGACACCGTCCCCCTGCAAGGCCTGGATCAGCGTCTCCGACAGCGAATTCACCTGATCCGGTTGCAGAACCCCGAACAGCGGTTCGAATCCGGACAGCAGCGAGGAGACATCGAAGGAGGGCTCGGTGCGCTCGATCGGGATGTGAGCGCCGGGGCGCAGCACCTCGCCGTCGCCCTCGCCGGGAATCAACGCGATATAGCGCTGACCGATCAGGTTCTGGTAGCGGACGAGCGCTTTCGTCGTGGTGGTCAACCGCTGCCGGTCCTGGAGGCGGAATTCGATCTCGGCCATGTAGTCGTCGTCGAAGTCGATGCCGTCGACGCGACCGACCCGCACCCCCGCCATGCGGACGTCGTCGCCGACCCGCACCCCCATCACATCGGAGAAGGTCGCGGAGTAGGTCGCGGTATCGCCGGGCACCGAGCGTTGCAGTGTCGACCAGATGGTGTAGGTCAGCAGGATCGCCAGCACCGCGAAGAAGCTGAAGCCCGCGAGCGATTTACCGGATTTCACCGTCAGTTACCCCCTTCCTCGGTGTCGTACACGGTGACGGTTCCGCCCGCGATCAGCGGCGTGATCAGCAGCAACTGCGCGGCCGTCGGCGGACCACCGACCACGGCGGCGACGCCTGCGTATCCGCGTCCGGAGGCGATCGGCCGCGCACTCGGCGTCGCGCCGGTGTTGTTCGAGGCGGGCGCGGTGATTCCGGGAATCGCCGGAATACCGGGGATGCCGGGAAGTCCGGGGATCGCGGGAGTTCCGGCGGTCCCGGTGCCGGGCGCCCCCGGCACGATCGAGACCGGCGCGGGACCGGCGGCGTCGAGCCAGCGCGGCAGCATCTGGGGCGGATACACCTGTGCCGGAGCGACTTCGGGGATCGTCGGACCGCCGCAGCGCGGCCCGTACATGTCGCCGTAGCGCGGGCAGTCCGCGGCGGTGTACTGCTGGAACGGCGTGAGGCTCACATCCATCGCCCACACCATCTGGCGTTTCGGACCGAAGGTGAAGACCGAGCCGAGTTTGCCCAGCGTCGCGTTGAGGTTGCTCACGGTGAACGGGATCGCGTCCGGGTCGCGGGCGAGGTCGCCGAACACCTGATCGAGGCCAGGGACGAGTTCCTTCGCGGCATTCGGATTGGCCGCGAACAACGCGTTCACCGAGTCGATGGTGCTGCTCGCGTTCGCCAGCAGGGCGATCAGATTGTCGCGGCGTTCGGTGAGCGTGCGCGCCACCGTCACCGATTCGGTCAGCACGCCCACCAATTCGGGCGCGGACTTGCTCAATTCGGTGGTGGCGCGACCCAGGTCGCCGAGCAGATTCCCGATGCCGGGTGTCCCGTGGATCTGGGTCAGCCAGAGGTCGAGACGTTCGACGGTGGAACCGGGGGCGCGCGCACCGGGCTCGAGCGCCGCCGCCAGCGTCGCCAGCACCCGGCCGAGTTTCTCCGGCTGGATATTGTCGAGCACGTCGCGCAGCACGGTGAGGGTGGTCTGCAACTGCATGGCGCCCGCGCCGGTGTCCTCGGGAATGACCGCGCCCGCCGACAGCTTCGCGCCGCCCGATCCGCTGTCGACCAGTTCGATCGCGGTCACGCCGAACAGGTTGTTGGGTACCACCCGGGCCTTCACACCGGCCGGAATCGTATGGGCGACGTCGGGTTTCAAGCCGACATCGGCGCGCTGGCGCAAGCCCTTGCCGACCACCTCCACCTGTTCGACGGAACCGACGACCATGCCGCGGAATTTCACGTCGGCGTGGGAGGGTAGGCCGTCACCGGTGCTGGTGAGTTCGACCGTCACCGGCACCTTCTCCTCGAAATATCCGTTGTAGCGCAGCACGAGTAGTCCCGCCGCGACGGCGACGGCGACGATCATGGCGATGCCGGACACGGTGAGCTGACGGGCCGTCGGGCCGCGTCCGCTTGGATCGAGCAACATTCGCGGCCCCCTATCCCGAGATCCGGAATCCGGGGTCGATGCCCCAGATAGCGAGGGTCATGAACAGATTGGTGAAAACCATGACGACGATGACCATCTTGATCGCGCGGCCCGCCGCCACCCCGACCCCTTCGGGGCCGCCGGTCGCGGTGTAGCCGTAGTAGCACTGGATGAAGGTCGCGAGCAGTGTGAAGACCGCGACCTTGAGCAGGGAGTAGAAGACGTCGGGGCCGATGAGGAATTGGAAGAAGTAGTGGTCGTAGGTGCCGGCCGAGGTGCCGCCGAGGAACAGGACCGACAGTTTCGTGGCGAGGTAGGCGGTGGCCAGGCCGACCGTGTACAGCGGGATGATGGTCAGTGTCGACGCGATCATCCTGGTGGTGACCAGGTACGGCAGCGGGCGGATGGCGATGGATTCGAGTGCGTCGATCTCCTCGGAGATCCGCATCGAGCCGAGTTGCGCGGTGAAGCGGCAGCCCGCCTGGATGGCGAAGGCGAGAGTGGCCAGGATGGGCGCCAATTCCCTCGTGGTGGCGAAACCGGAGATGGCGCCGGTCAGCGGGCCCATCGTGAGCAGGTTCAGCGCCGAGTACGACTCCATGCCGACCGTGATGCCGCCGAAGGCGCACAGGATGATGACGACGCCGACCGTGCCGCCGCCGACCACCAGCGATCCGTTGCCCCAGCCGACGTCGGCGGTGAGCCGCAGCACCTCTTTGCGATAGTGCCGCATCGCCAGCGGAATCGCGGCTACCGCTTGGAAGAACGTGATGACCTGATGTCCGATGCGCTGATTCACCTGATACGGCACCGCCACCGCCGCGCCGACCGCGCGGAACGGTTTCAGCGCGGGTGGGGTGTATCGCGAGCCCACCTCAGATGACCTTCGTCGGGAACAGCGTGTTGTACAACTGCGTCAGGATGATGTTGGTCGCGAACAGCATCAGCGCCGAGGTGACCACGGCCGAGTTGACCGCGTTCGCGACACCGCCGGGTCCGCCCTTGGCGTGTAATCCGATGTCGCAGGCGATGATCGCGGTCAGCGCGCCGAATACCGCCGCCTTCACCAGCGCGATGCTCAGATCGTTGGCCACCGCGAAGGATGAGAACGAGCTGATGAACGAGCCGGGCGTCCCGGACTGGGCGTAGACGTTGAACATGTAGGCGGTCGCGAATCCGACGAAGACGACGAAACCGCACAGCAGCATGCTGACCAGCACCGCCGCCAGCAGTCTCGGCGCGACCAGCCGCCGCACCGGGTCGACGCCCATGACCATCATCGCGTCGATCTCCTCGCGAATGGTGCGTGAGCCGAGGTCGGCGCAGATCGCCGAGCCGACCGCGCCCGCGATCATCAACGAGGTGACCAGCGGTGCCCCTTGGCGGATGATCCCGAGGCCGGCGACCGCGCCGATGAAGGTGGTCGCGCCGACCTGATTCACCAAGGCGCCCACCTGGATCGACACCACGACCGCGATGGGGATCGCGACGAACACCGTCGGCGCGGCCGAGACGCTCGCCATGAACGCGCACTGCTTGATGAACTCGTGGTAGGGGAACCGGCGCGCGAAGAGGGCACGGAACAGCTCGATCACCGCGTCGCGGCCGAGCATCACTTGACGGCCGAGGGTTTCGAGCGAGCGCTGCGGATGCCGCTGCCACAGCCCTCTCAGGTCCTGTACCGCCGATTCCAGATCGCTCTGTCTCGGAGGTCTTTCGGTGGTGGTCACTGGTGCCCGAGTCCTTTCCCGGCTGTCCGTCGCTCACTCGCCGACCGATGTTCCGGTCTCCCCCGGCGAGGCGCGGAGCGTGTGCAGTGTCGCATGGATCCGACGTGAGACACAACACAGATGTGAATATGAATTCTCAGGATGAATGTTTGCCGATACGCGGCAGTATCGAGTCGCGTGGACGTAATTCACCAGTACTGCCGCCTAATTCGGGCAGCACTCATCGAATCAGCGACGGAAGATACCTCTTAAGTTTCCGTCGGATACTTCAGGTAATTGCGTTGTCCCGGACTAGGCCTGCTCGCTGAGCCGGTGTTGCAACAGCACCACGAGGTAGCCGAGGACACCGACGCCCGCCACGAGGGTGCTCAGCACCGCGAGCCACAGCCCATAACGCAGGACCGGATTAACCTTCGTCCGCCCACCGAGGATCTTGATACCGATCACCAGGATGTCGATGAGCCACACCAGCGCCATCATCAGGTCATGCACACATTCGAGAAGGTGAGCACCGGCCAGCACACGATGGAACCGAGGAAGGACATGACGACGTCGAGTCCGTGCATATCTTTCAGATGCGCGGTGTGCGTCAACGTCCAGATGAGACCGATCAGCCCATAAGGGATTCCGAGGATGATCAGGGTCCCGACGAACTCGGAAACCTTCATCTCGTAGCTGAATATTCGATCCAGCTTCTCGAGCATGTACGTGCGTCCTTTCCCGTGCCGGAACGAGTACCGAGGCGCCCCTGCCTCGACCCCGAGGGGATCGTCGCGACGCTGGAGCGAGCCCCACCGCGTGACCACCCGTCCGGTATGCGCCCATATGTTACGCACGATTCTCGAGTAAGTGGAAGCCCTACGAGCGAATCCGCCTCGCACTACCCGGATCTTCACGCGAAAAGGCCGAGTCAGCCCATCTCGCGGGATCTCTATGTTGCCATCAGTTCCGACAGTTGAGCGGGGGCGGACAGCGGGAATCCGCCAGGGACCGGACGACATCCGCGCCCCCGTCGCACGCGAGGGAACCCCGCGGAGTTGCCACCTATTCGATCACGAACCGGCCGATCTACCGATAACTACGCGCGAATCCGTCCCGCGCGGACACCGCGAGATACTCGAGGCGTGCGGTGTCTCATAATCCCCGTTTACGGCGTATTTATCGGGCGGCCATCACCTCACCGAGCCCCCGGATCGAATCCGGAACAAGCTCGCGAACTGATGAGAATATGCAGTAACATATTGCTGCGGGACCGACCCCGCGCCACCCGTCCGCCGGAGGTTCGATGACGTTTCACACGGTGCCGCACACCGCGGATATCGGGGTGCGCCGGATCCTCCGGAGTCCGGGTTCGGACGCGGGCAGCGGAACCGATGCTCACCGGCTTGTCGATGAACGAAAAATGAAGGTGCTCAACGGAATTCTCGGTACGGAAATGACGGTATTCGAATTCCTCGGCTGCCTGTTCCTCACCGCGGTTCTCGTCGCCACCGCACGGGCCGCCACGACGCTGTGCGTTCGTGCCGTCCGCAGCATCACGAAAGGAATGGCATGACCGCCGCCGCTCAGCCGAGAGATCACCGGGACACCACCGCCCCGAACGCGGACCGGACCCGCATTCACATCAGCACCGCGCATCGCCCGCTCACCAAGCGGCCGCTGAAACTGTCCGACGCCTTGGACTTCTGGTCCTTCGCGGGCGCGGCCGCCAATGTGGCGATGCAGATGGCGCGGCCAGGCGTCGGCTACGGGGTGGCCGAGAGCAAGGTCGAATCCGGATCCCTGATGAAACATCCGTGGAAGCGGGCCCGCACCACCACGCAGTACCTGGCCGTGGCCATCCTCGGGACGGACGAGGAGCGGGCGGCCTATCGCGAGGCCGTGAACGCGGTGCACCGGCACGTGCGCTCCCAGCCGGGCGCCCCGGTGAAGTACAACGCGTTCGACCGCGATCTCCAGATGTGGGTCGCCGCATGCCTCTACATCGGATTCGAGGACACCTACCAGCTGCTCCAGGGGCGCATGAGCGAGGAACAGGCCGAGGCCTTCTACGCGTCGTCGTCCACCCTCGGCACGACCCTCCAGGTCACCGAGGAGATGTGGCCCGCCACCCGCAAGGATTTCGACGAGTACTGGAACAAGGCCTGCGAGCAGGCGGTGCTGGACGACTACGTGCGTTCCTACGTCGATGATCTGCTCAATCTGCGAATGATCCACTGGTATCTACGGCTGCCGTTCCGGAAACTGTTGCAATTCCTCACGATCGGCTTCCTCGCGCCGCATTTCCGCGAGCAGATGCAGCTGAAATGGTCCGCGGCCGATCAGCGCCGTTTCGAGCACCTGTTCGTTTTCGTCGGATTCGTCAATCGCTTCATTCCGCGTCCGCTGCGCCACGGCGGCAGCCACGCGCTGATGGCCGATCTCCGGATTCGTCTGCGCAGGCAGAAGCAGTTGGTCTGAGGAAACGGCTCGGCCCGCCCGAAGGTTCGAAAACCCTCGGGCGGGCCGGTGTGCCGTTCGGTCGGGTCAGCCTTCGACCGTCTCGTCCATCACCTGATCGGCGGGGGGCGCGGTAGCCGGAGCGGCTTCGAGTGCGCGCGGCGGGGCGGCGAGAGCGGCGGTCATGCCCAAACCCGCGCCGATGCCCGCGCCGATCGCCGCGAGCGGGGCCGCCATCAGGCCGAAGCCGTAGGCCGCGCCGAGCGGAGCGGCGGCGAGACCGATCGGGGCGAACGGCAGACCGATGGCCAGCCCGATGCCGCCGCCGACGCCCGCGCCGATGAGCGCGAACGGACTCGCGAACGCGGCGCCCGCCGTGGCGCCGATCGCGGCGGAGCCGATGGTCTGGCTCGCGACCCGATCCGAGCGCGTCCGTTCCATACCGACCGAATCGAGGAACGTGGCGAGATTCGCCTCGGCCTGCGCCGACCCGTCGTTGATCTGGATGGCCTGTTCCCTCGGCAGCCATTCCGGCGATTCGACCTGGACATCACCGAAGCGCAGCATGCCCGGCGGCGGCGCGATCGGCGGCACCGGCGCGACCGCGACGGGTGCGTGCAGGGCTTCCAGCGGGGCCAGGTACTCGCCCTTCGGGATCGGGCGTGCCCACTGCAACGACGTCAACGTGTCTTCGGGAATCCGAGTGCCCTGGTAGGGCCGCACGTTGGGCACGTCGGCGGCAGGCCACTGCGGCGCCTCGTCCGCCACCGCGTCGGCGATCGCCGCGTCGCTCCGGCTCACGGGGACGAACTGCTCGGGCTCGGCATTCGCGGTACCGGTGCCCACCAGGGTCAGGACAACGGGGACCGCGCCCGCCACGACCATGGACCCTATTTTCTGTCGACGCGGGCTGGTCGCCCTGTGCTTGCCGGTGCCCATCTAACGCCTTTCATCCTGAAAGAACTTGTCGTTTCGCATTCGGACCCACGGGGACCACGGATTGCCGGACACGCGAAGTCAACCGCGAAAATATGCGGCCACCAGGTCTTTCAGAATTGTTCAGCCGACTTGATTGTCACCCTCGGCCACGCCGACGCGCGCGCCGAGGAACTCGCGAACCGCGTCGACGGCGAGCACCGCGCTCTCCGCGGCGGCTTCCATGGTCGACGGCAGGCCGGTGCGGGTCCAGTCCCCCGCGAGGAACAGTCCGTCGATCGGCGTGCGCTGCGGGAGCCGGAGCGCGTCGAAACCCGGCTGCGCCGAGAAGGTCGCCTGCGGCTGGTGGATGACGTGGGTGCGCAGCACCTGCGCGTCCCCGACCTCCGGATAGTGCTTCGCCAGCGATTCCAGTGCCGCCGCGGTGAATTCGGCGTTGGGCAGGTGCACCACATCCCAGGACGCGCTGACAGCGAGCGAATAGCAGTGCCCGGCCTCGGTCTCGACGCCGTGCATCCCGGTGGTGTCGAAAACCCACTCGATGGTGGTGTCGCGCAGATTCTCCGCGAGTCTGCGCATCCGCAGCGGACGGTCCAGCCACACGTACACGCTGGAAATCGGCGCGGGCTCGATCTTGCGCGCGGGCGAGAAATGGTCGTACTGCCCGAGGCGTCCGCGATCGAGCAGTGTCGTCAGCGACCAGGGCGGCAGCGTGAGCACCGCCGCGTCGACCTCGATCACCCGCCCGTCGGAGAGCCGGACACCGGTGAGTCCGTCGTCGGTGATCTCGATATCGGCGACACCGGTCCCGACCACCACCTCCGCACCGCGCGCCAGCAGGAAACGCTCGGCGGGCGCGACGAACAACTCGTGCAGACTCACCCGCGGCCAGACCGCGTCACCGGCACGCGGATTCCCCGAAAGCGCTCGCCCGCTGATGAATCGCAGCGTCTGGGCGAACATGTAGGCCGACACCCGGTCCGGCTTCTCGTTCAGCAGTCCGATGACGAATTGGTCGAGTACCAACGCGCGCAACGATTCCGGCACGCCGATCCGCCGGAACCAGCGGTCGACGGTCAGATCGTCGAGGGCGGGATCCGGACGACGCGCGGCGAGCGCGATCCTGGCCCAGCTGCGCACCGCGGCGGGCCGGTCGCGCAGCGGGATCGGCGGCCACGCCAGCCAGGACAGTCCGATCGCGCGGCGCAGTGTGTGCGGCAGCCACGCGGGGGCGCGCATCGTCAGCAGGCGATCCGGTCCGGTTCTGATCGCGAACGGTGGTGCGTCCCAGTGCAATCGATCGCGGGTGCCGATGGTGTCGACGTAGCGCAGCAGGGCGTCGTAGCAGCCCGCGAACAGATGCTGTCCGTTGTCGACCCTGCCCTCGATCCCCGGCACCTCGAAAGAGATCGTCCGCCCGCCGAGCCGCCCCCGCTTCTCCACCAACGTCACCCGGTGACCCGCCTCCGCGAGCCAGACCGCCGTGGCCAATCCGGCCAGGCCCGCGCCCGCCACCAGAATGTGCGCGGATTCCTGCTGCCTCATCGGCACCTCCGGTGTGCGTCGACTGAGCGATTGAATGAGAAGAAAACGCTGTCATCATCGCATCGCGGTGGCGGGTTGTATAGAGCGGAATCGGTGATCCCGAGCCGGGATCGGACATGGGGCCGCGGTGATCTCGCGTCAACCGACGAACTGCTGACCGCCATCGATGTCGTAGGTCGCACCGGTCAACGCGGTATTGGTCATCAGATGGACCGCGAGCGCGGCGACATCGGCGGGACCGACCACCCGCCCGATCGGAAGCGTGGCCTCCAGCTCGCGCCGACGCTCGTCGAGTCGATCCCCGAGCAGCGATGCCGACAGGGGCGTGTCCACGAATCCGGCGGCGATGAGGTTCACCCGCACGGGCGCGAGCTCCAGGGCGAGAGCCGCCGTGAACGGAGGCAGCGCGGCGGTGGCCGCCGAGACGATTCCGGCACTCTTGGATATGCGCCGTCCACCGGTGCCACCCATGAAAACCAACGAACCCCGGTCGTTCAGCTTGTTCGCCGCGTGGCGCGCCACCGCGAGATAGGTGGCCACATGACCGCTGAGAACCTCGCGCACCTGGGCCGAATCCATTTCCAGCAGCGGCGCGTAGCGGGGTCCGCCCGCGGTGACCATGACGTGGTCGATCTTCGCGGGCAGCTCACCGAAGAAGCCCGCCAGCGCGTCGTCGTCGGTGACATCGAACGCGGCGGTGCGCTGAGCTCCGACGTCGGCGGCGGCGCGCGTCAACCGATCGGGATCGCGGCCGGTGAGCACCACTTCCGCGCCTTCGGCACGTGCCCGCCTGGCTGTCTCCAACCCGATGCCCGCACTACCGCCGATCAGGACGACCGTGCGGCCGACCAGTTCCGATCCCGGTCGATTGGCTGTCGCGGTGGTCATATCGCTCATGGCTTCTCCGTGTATGTCGGGCGCGACCTACAGCTTACTTTCAGCAAATAGAATGCGCATCGGGAAATTCGCGCATTGCCCTCGGTATCGACACCGCTTTACAGTGGACGGCGACCCGGGTCGCCCCGAGATCGATATTGCTCGCCTACGGCCTCACCACCGGCAAGGGAGTATGCAGTCATGGCCACAGTTCTCTTCGTGATGACCGGCGCGGCGTATTGGACGTTGAAAGACGGCACCCGACATCCGACCGGCTATTGGGCCGAGGAATTCGCCGCGCCCTACAGCGCCCTCACCGGGGCCGACCACGATATCGTCGTCGCCACCCCCGGCGGCGTGATACCGCACGTCGACTCGATGAGCCTGCGGCCGTCGATGGCAGGCGGTGAGCGGATCGCTCTCGATCTGGAGGAAGTCCTACGCACCGCGGAGGAGTTGCGCCGACCGATCGAATTGGCCGCCGCTCGGCTCGCGGACTACGACGCCGTGTACTACCCCGGCGGCCACGGCCCCATGGAAGACCTGTGGAAGGACGCCGATTCCGGGAGGCTACTGACCGCCGCCCTCGCCTCAGGCAAACCACTCGCAATCGTGTGTCACGCGCCGGTGGCCATCCTGGCGACCAGACGCAACGGAGTGTCACCCTTCACCGGCTACCGCATGACGGCCTACACCAACGACGAGGAAGACGCCGTCGGGCTGCGTGAGAAGGCATTCTGGACCGTCGAGGACGGACTGGTCGAACTCGGCGTCGACTTCACCCGCGGGGAGATCTGGAAGCCCTACACCGTCGTCGACCGCAACCTGTTCACCGGCCAGAACCCCGCCTCGGCCGCGCCGCTCGCGGAACGGATTCTCGAAGTCCTCGGGTAGACCGTCGGCATCGCCGCCGCCGAAACTTGCGCCGCAGGCAGTGCAGGAACTGACAATCCCCCTCGGAATCCGCAACTCGGCGAAAACACGCTCGACCGGGGGATTCCGGTGTGTCGACGACTAGAAGATCGGTAGAGCACGATCATGAAGGAGTTGCTCATGCCGACCGATCAGATCCATGACGCCGTCACAGAGATGACGACTGAAACGACCCGATGCACCAGGTGCGGTTCACCGAATTGCCTTGCTCTCATACGAGCCGATATTCCGCCCGTCGGCCTTCTCGACTTCCTGGACCGCCAGTTCAAATTGGTGACGAGTGGGCACTGGGACTGGAGCACCGTTGGTTACTGCACAGCCCTGGTCGGGCTGATCCTCGCGGTGACAGCGCTGGTCGCGTCGACGGATTTCGTGGTGGTGGGACCGGCGCCCGGTGACACTGTCGGGATCGTTACCGGTATCGGTGTGCACGAGGCCGTCCGAGCATCGGAGGCTCATCGAGATCAAGCCGAATCCGCATGGTATTCAAGTGTGTCTCGACCTCTTCGGCAGGTAGTGGTCGTGCGATGAGGAATCCTTGGGCACGGTGGCAGCCGAGGGTGAGCAGGGTATGCGCGGCCGCCGTGGTTTCGACTCCTTCGCCGACGACTGCCAGTTCGAAGTCTCGCGCCAGGGTGATGATGGATTCGACGATGGCGCGGTTGTGTGGGTTGTCATCGAGGTATTTGACGAAGCTCCGATCGATCTTGACGATGTCCACCGGAAGCGCTTGGAGGTGGGTCAAAGTGTTGTAGCCGGTGCCGAAGTCATCGAGGGCGATCTGCACGCCCAGGCTTTTGAGTGCGCGCAGGGTCAGGTCGGTTCGGTTCAGATCCTGCACTGCCACATTCTCCGTGATCTCCAAACACACGGAATCGCCGGCGATTCCGTGCAGTTGCAGGGCTCGGGCGACGCGGTCGACGAAGTTCGGGTTGATCAGCTGCATCGGCGATGTGTTGATCCGCAGCACCACATCCGAGGCAAGGCCACGGCGATGCCAGTCGGAGAGCTGGGCACACGCGGCCCGGATCACCCAGTCGCCGAGTTCATCAGCGAGGTTGGAGGCTTCGGCTACTCCAATGAACGTGTCCGGCAGCAGCAGGCCTCTGGTGGGATGCTGCCAGCGGACGAGGGCCTCCACGGCGAGTACACGGCCGGTGCGCAGATCGACCTCGGGTTGGTAATGCAGCACCAGCGAATCGTCGGAAACGGCGCTGCGCAGATTCAGCGCGATGTCGTCTTCGAGTTCGAACCGCATACAGATGGTGTCGGTGTAGACAGCGACACCATTGCCGTCCTGTGTTTTCGCTGCCCGGAGGGCCAAGTCGGCCTGGCGTAGGACATCAGCGGCGTCCTCGCCGAGGACACCTACCGCGACCCCCACGCTTACACCGCAGCTTGTGGTTCCGTCATCGAGGATGGTCCTGCCGGTCAGTACCTGCTGGATGCGGCAGGCGAGAAGTTCCGCGGTGTAGGGGTCCATCGCCTTCTTCGGCACGATGACGAACTGATCCCCGCCGATCCGGGCGACCATGTCATCGTCTTCCAGTTGCTCCTCGAGTCGGCCGGCTGCGTTGCACAGCACTTGGTCACCAGCCTGGCGCCCGCGGTGGTGGTTGATCAGTTTCAGCCCGTCCAGGCTCACACACAACACCGCTACCGGGCCGGGCCGACTGCTACGAAGACGGCGCCCCATGAAGTCGAGTAGGGCGTGCTCGTTGGGCAGGCCGGTCAGCTTGTCGTGCGTCGACAGATACTCGGCCCTCGTCTCGGCGTCGACCCGTCTCTGCAGTTCGACCAGCAGAGAGGCGATCACCCTGAGCACGCCCACTTCTTGCTGGCTCCATACCCAGTCGCCGTGCTTGACGAAACTCAAAACTCCGATCGATTCACCGTCGCGCATCAACGGCACTACCGCGGAGGTCACCTGCTGACCGAAGTAGGAGTCCGCACAGGTGATCATCGGCTCGCTCACGTTCTCCACAGCGTGGAAAGGCGAGTACGCCTGGTCGAAATACACGACGCTGAGCGGATCCGGATCCGGCGCGGACCGACGCGGCCATTCGGCCACGAGAACAGTCGCTTTCCACTCACGATCGATACGTCGCAGGTGCGCGAAGTCGACATCCAAGTGCGCGATCAGATCGGCGAGCACACGTTCGACCGTGTCTCTCATCGTGGTCTCGTCGATCGCCGACTCGGATTCGAAACGGGTGAGGAAGGATTCGAGCAGCCCGGGTGACGTCGTCCGATCGCCGGCTACCGGCGGTGTGATCGGTTCGCCGTACCAGTCGTCGAAATGACGCGCCGAACCCTCGGAATCGGTGATTCTCGAGGACTGATCGAGCAGTGCGCGGATCTGGTTGATCTGTTTGCCAGAGGCTCGACGCCGCAGCAGACGAGGCCCCTCCGCACCGAGCGACGAACGCTCGAGAAGGTCGCGGGCATGGGCTGCCAGCCCCGCCGCGGTCGTGAAATCGTGTGAGTTCATCGGTACGTCCTCAGCTCGCGTGGCGCATTCTCACGGATCCGCCGTAGTCGGTGTTCGACAGCCTTGACAGTCACCGACGGGTCCAGGAACAGCTCCACGATCTCCTGCTGTTTATAGCCCTCAGCGACTTTCAACACGATGACCCGGTCTATATCCGACAGAGTCGCCAGATAGGCCTCGATCGCCAACCGCTCTGTCGCTACCGCGATCGGATCGCTGCCGGTCTGGTACCTCGACATAGCCTGAGCGTCCGCCAGTGCGGTGATTTCGTCGTACTCGGAGGCGAGTTGATGGGCACGCCGCCACCGCAGATCACTCTCGAAAACCGTCGGGAACACAAACAGACAGGTGTTGATGAAATACACCTTCAGCTGCAATCCCCGGCAAGGATCCCACCCCCTGCTCTCACGCATGCGCTCCTGAAATTTTTCCAGCGCCGCTACCACAGTCCGGTTGACGATCTCGATCCGGAAGCCCCGATCGACGGTCAAAGCCCGACGCTCGGCAGGACTGGCATTCAGTGTGAGATTCTTGCGGTGCAGTTGTTTGTAGATCTCGTTGGTCCAGATCCAGGGATTGAGGACCTGAGTGGCGTACTCGGCCAGCGTGGTAACCACACTGGCCCAGACCGGACCTTCGACGTTCTGAGCATGCAGCAACCTGAACAGATCACGCTCAGTGGCCGCCTCCAGGTCTTTGGCGTCCTGCTCGACAGGTCCGCGAGCCGAGAAGGCCGTGCATTTCGGACACTTCGTACAGGGTGAGGGCTCCGGCTGCGCCGCGCTGCCACCAACTACCGGAAGATCTTGCTGGAGCTGGTTGTCGCCTGGCGCCTTTCCGGAACTCTGCTCGGGATGACCGGTCCGATCACTGGGAGGGGGTCCAGCCCCCGGGCTCGATGTACTCATGCGGTTCCTCTCCGCCCACAAGCCATTCCCGGCAAATGGCCAGCGGCGTTCTTCCCCCAGCACGCAGGTCGCGCTGGTCATGAAGAGTTATAGGGCGGCGGACGCTACCTCCCCCGCAGCACGCGGAAATACTGGGAAACCGCACCGACGGCCCCTGCGATGCCGCAGGTTCCCAACCCGAGCAATGATCAGGAGCGGCGCATGAACGCCATTGTGTAGTAGACGTTCTCGATGTTGCGTTCGACCACGCTGACCAACTCCCACCCCTGGGATTCGAGCATCTCGATGCCGTTGACCAGGTGGACGACCGGCTCGAAGATCGCGCGCTGGTAGTCAGCCGCGCCGAAGATGAAACCGCCGGTCTGGGGTGAGCTGAGTACCAGGTTCCGGCGCGGATAGGACCTCAGGTCCACGACGCCGTTCAGGACGGCGAACACATCGAAAACCGGTCCGGGTACAGGAGGATTCATGTCCCCATCGTCGCGCACGCATGCCGCACCGCGACTACGTGACGTCGGACGCGATCCACCCCGGGTTCCGGGGCGATCGGCTCATAGGGAGTAGCGGTCGGCGCGGGCGTCGGGCACGATGCGTCCCGCTTCGACGAGGGCGCGGAACGCGGCGGCTTTGCGGGAGCAGTCGTCGGCGCGGCATCCGCAATGTGATTGCATCACGGTATGTGCTTGTTCGATGCTGAAAGGCGCTGCCGGTGAGTCGTGTTCGCGGGAGCCTTGGGTGCGGTCGAGCCAGCTGCCGACCACACCCGCCACGGCGACGAGCAGGCCGCATCCGAGCAGGATCGACCAGAGCGATCCCATGGGTTCAGTGGCCGGCGGCTTGCCGGGAACAGAAGGCCGACGCGGTTAGGTATTGGTGGCAGACGGCGCCGTGGCCCGCGTGCACCGAGAGGATGAATCGGGCACGGTCGTAGTCGAGGGATAATGGTTCCTGTGTGCAGTCACGGCTCTGAATCAGCCACAGTTCCCTGATATCCGAGTTCGGTACGTCCATCGTTCACCTCCGGGGTTCGTGTGCATCCGGCACCGGAAAGCGTCCCCGGATACCGCGCTCGAAGCGGCTGGATCGGACCGCTTCGGGACCGTGCGCCGGTAATTTTCCGGAGGGCGGACGCCTTCGAAAGGTCTGGGCACAACCCGGTGCCGGATGCACTTCCAGAGTGCGCGTTGCGATTCGGTGCATAACAGACCCGAAGACGGTAAATGCGAGTAATTTCCGATTGATCCAGCCTGGTGTAAGGAAGCAGGACCTATGCTCGAGATCGACTGGACGGGCGAGGACGTGATGGCCCTTCGCGCGGCGATGAGGCGAAGTCGCTACGAGTTCGCACGCTTGGTGGGCGTTACCCCGCGCACCGTGGTCTTGTGGGAGAAGGGCCGGACAACCCGGATGCATGCCGCAAGCCGGCGGCTACTCGACCGGGTGCTGTCCGAATCCGATTCAGTTGTCGTCGCCCGATTCGAACGGGCGATCTCGGCGGGCCACGACGCGGCCAGTGAAACCGGAGACGCGAGCTCGGTGCTCGTGCCGAACACCAAGCTCGGTAGGGATAACGCGCTGGAACACACGGCGATCCGTGCAGCGCCGATCGGGCTCGACAAGGAAGTCGAGGAAGACGACGTGAGACGTCGAGAGTTGCTGGCCTGCATCGGCGCGGGCCTGGCCGGCCAAGCGGCAGACCTCGTGGCGAACGAACCCGAGAAGATGCTGGCCACCCTGGACGCGGGTTCCATCAGCGAGCGCAGGCTCGGGTTGCTGGAAGAGGCCGCCGATACCCTCGGCAGCCAGGTGGTCCAGGTGCCGCCGCACGAATTGCTGCACACCACGCTGGAACAATTCCGCACCGTTCGTGGATGTCTCGCCGAAAGGCAGGCCACATTCCATCAGATTCGGCTGGTCCGCACCGCGGGACGGCTGGCGAATGTCGTCGGCGAAATACTCTTCAACGAAGGCCATTTCGGCCGGGCGCGGAACTGGTACACGACCGCGATTCACGCGGCGCAGGATATCGGCGATCGCTACTCCGAGGATATCGCCCTCGCGGGCCTGGCCTATCTGCCCACCTACAGCGACAAACCGCGGGAAGTGCTGGATCTGCTCACGCCGCGGCTGTCCGAGAACCCGCGCACGGGTGCGGCGGCGGCCTGGCTGTGGGGTATGGCGGCACGCGCGCACGCCGATCTCGGTGACGGTGACCAATTCGCGTACTGCATCGATCGATCGAGCGCGGCGCTCGACGGGCTGTCGAGCGCGGACCTCCCGGTCGGCATCTTCTCGTTCCGACCCGAGAAACTCGCCTTCTATCGGGCTATCGGCTATGCCAGGCTCGGCCGTCCCGACGAGACGGCGGCCGCCGCCGCGCACGCGATCTCGCTCTACGATCCGCGCGAGACGATGGAACCCGCGCTGGTCCGGTTCGAGCACGCCGCGGCGCTGCTCGGCTCGGGCGAGGTGGAGCAGGCGTGCGCGGTCGCGACCGCGGCCATCACCGACGGCCACACCTACGTGGGGCTGACGGTGACCAAACGCGCGAAACAGTTCGATTCCACCCTGTCCCGGTGGCAGGGGCGCGCGGTCTCGGACTGGCGTCAGCAGGCCCATCCGGTCATCGAATCGGCGCACGCCCGGGCCTGAGCCCGGCACCCGGGGCGGGACGCACCGGCCGGCAAGGGGGTTTTCACCGGTGCGTCCCGCGCATTCAGGTGGCTGGTGGGCTCATGGGGCTCATCGCGACGATGAGCCCTCCCGGCCCCGTCACGCGCGGTCCCAGACCGTGGTGAGGACGCGGCCGATGCGGGCCAGGGCGGAATCGGAGGTCATCCGCCAGTGGGTGGCCTGCACGGCGTGGTTGTGCACGGTTCCGTCGACGGCCTCCGACCAGCTCGTGGCTCCCGTCGCGCCGGAGACGTCGTCGAGCGCGGCGGTGAAATACACCAGGTCGCCCTTGTAGGGGCGCGGCCGGTAGCGACGCATGAGTTCGAGCGAACGCGTGCCCGCCGCGAGCAGGCGGGTCACTCGGTCGACGCCGAAGGAGGCGAAGGGTTCGGGCAGTTCCCCGATCCGGTCGGCCAGATGCTCGACGTCGAGTTCGACGTCGATATCGTCGGCTTGGTCACCGAGTAGGCCGCCGAGCAGATCGGCGATCGGCACGGTGGCCGATTCGCCGGGGTCGACGGTGCGCGGGCTGTCCATCATCGCCAGTACCGCCACGTGCTCGCCCTGTTCCTGGAGATGCACGGCGATGGCGTGCGCGAGTACGCCGCCCAGCGACCAGCCGAGCAGGTGGTACGGCCCCTCCGGCTGCACCGCGCGGATCTCCGTGACGTAGCGCAGGGCCCACTCCTCGATCGAATCCGGCAGCGGCGCCGTGGAATTCAGGACCGGTGACTGGAGTCCGTAGATGGCGCGGCCGGAGTCGATATGCGGGGCCAGTCCCGCGAAGGACCAGGCGACGCCGCCCGCCGGATGCACGCAGAACAGCGGATCGGCGCCGCCGCCGGTGCGCAGCGGCAGCAGGACGTCGAAGGCGGCCTCGGAGTCGACGTGGCCGTGGCCCGAACGCGACATCGCCAGCCGTTCGACCAGACCCGCCGGTGTCGGAGCCGAGAACAGCCACACCACCGGAATCCGCTCGGCCAGTTCGGCGCTCAGGTGGGTGGCGAGCCTGGTCGCGAGCATCGAGTTGCCGCCGTGGTCGAAGAAGCTGTCGTCCATGCCGACCCGTTCGACGCCGAGTATCTCGGCGAAGACCGCGCAGACGGTGCGTTCGAGCCCGGTCGCCGGTGCCACGAATTCCCGCGCGCGCGGTTCGGGACGCGGCAGTGCCGCGCGATCCACCTTGCCGTTGGCGTTGAGCGGTAGCGCGTCCATCGCGACCAGGGCCGCGGGCATCATGTAGCTCGGCAGCACCTGGGTCAGCGCCGTGCGCACGGCCTCGGTGTCCGGTGTCGCGTCGGTGGTGAAATAGCCGACGAGCATGGCGTTCTCGTCGTCGGCCCGGTAGGCGACGACGACGCCGTCGGTCACCGAGGGTGCCGAGCGCAGGGCGTGTTCGATCTCGGCGAGTTCGATGCGGTAGCCGCGCAACTTCACCTGGAAATCGCGGCGGCCGACGTAGTCGAGGGTGCCGTCGGCACTCCAGCGCACCATGTCTCCGGTGCGGTAGAGCCTGCTGCCCGCCGGGCCGAACGGGTCGGCGACGAAACGTTCGGCGCTGAGATCGGTTCGGCCGTGATAGCCGCGCGCGAGTTGCGCGCCGCCGAGATACAGCTCACCGGTGACACCGGCGGGTACCGGATGCAGACGGTCGTCGAGGACGTAGACCCGGTTGCCCGCCTCCACCCGGCCGATCGGCACCACCGAGCGCGTCCCGAGCGAATCCGCCTCGCCGACGCGGAAACTCGTCACCGAGACGGCAGCCTCGGTCGGCCCGTACAGATTGTCGACCCGCACGGTGTCGCCCGAACGGATGCGCGCGACCGTCGACGTGGGCAGCGGTTCACCGATGACGAGGCACCTGCGCAGCGAACGCGGCAGCCGACCGGCGCTGACCTCGGCCAGCATGGCCAGCAGCGAGGGCACCAGCGTGATCGTGGTGACCGAGGCCCGCCGGATCAGGTCGAGAACGCCCGCGGGATCGTGCTGGGCGTCGCGCGGTGCGAGCACCACCCTGGCTCCGGTGCGCAGCGCCCACCAGAATTCCCAGACCGAGAGGTCGAACGCGGCCGAGGTCATCAGCAGAGTGGCGTCGTCGCCGTCGAGCCGGTATTCGGATTGCATCCATTCCAATTGGTGGGTGACGGCCGCGTGCGACACGGCGACGCCCTTGGGCGCGCCGGTGGAACCCGAGGTGAAGATGACGTAGGCGGTATTGCCCGGCCGCAGCGGCGCACGCCGCTCGTCGTCACGGATCGGGGCGCTGTCGACGGTCGGGGCGATCGTCGAGATGTCGAGCAGCATGTCGTGAGCCGAACGCGTCGGCGGCAGCATCGGGACGCGCGCGGAGATCAGTACCAGCGCCGGATCGGCAGCGGCGAGGACGCCGGTGGTGCGTTCGAGCGGATGACTCGGGTCGAGCGGCACATACGCCCCGCCCGCCGCCGCCACCGCGTACATGGCGACGAGTAGATCGACGCTGCGCGGAATCGCCAGCGCCACCAGGGATTCCGGGCCGATACCGCGACCGGTGAGCACGCGCGCCAACCGATGGACGGCGGCGCCGAATTCGGCGTAGGACAGCGTGCGTTCCTCGTCGACGATCGCCACCGCGTCCGGGGTGCGGGCCAGCTGGGCCCGGAAACCGCTGTCGAGCGTGGTGTGGGCGAAGATCCGGTCGGCCCGGTTCCAGCCCTCGAGGATGCGGCGGGATTCGGTGGGGTCGAGCAGTGGAAGGTCGCCGACCGGGACCTGCGGGGTGGCGCACACGGCGGCGAGCAGTCGTCGCAACCGGTCCGCGAAACCCGCGACGGTGGATCGGTCGAACAGCGCTGTCGCGTAGGTGATCGACGCGGCGATGCCGAGGGGTTCGCCGTCGGCGTCGTAGCGGTCGGTGACCACCAGGTGCAGGTCGAACTGGGACACCTCGGACTCGAAATCGACGGCGGTGACCGTCAGGCCGTCCAGGTCGAATCGGGCCTCGGCCTGGTTGTGGAAGGAGAAACCGACCTGGAACAGCGGATGACGCGCGGTCGAGCGCGGCGGGTTCAGCACCTCCACCAGACGTTCGAAGGGCACGTCGGCGTGCGAGAACGCCGCGAGGTCGGCGTCGCGCACACGGTCGAGCAGTTCGCCGAAGGTGTCGTCGGCGACGACCTCGGTGCGCAGCACGAGGGTGTTGACGAACATGCCGACCACGTCGTCGAGCAGCGCGTCACCGCGTCCGGCGACCGGCGTGCCGACGGCGATATCGGTTCCGGCGGACAGTCTCGCCAGCAGCAGCGCGAAGGCGGCGTGCACGACCATGAACAGCGTCGCACCCGCCGAACGTCCCGTTTCGGCGAGCCCGGCGTGCAGTGCGGCGTCGACGGTGAAATCGACATGTCCGCCACGGGTGGAGGCGATGGCGGGCCGGACGCGGTCGGTGGGCAGATTCAGCTGGTCGGGCAGGCCCGCCAGGGTGCGGCTCCAGTAATCGGACTGCCGTGAGATCAGCGAATCCGGATCCTCCAGCGCGCCGAGCAGTTCGCGCTGCCACAGGCTGTAGTCGGTGTACTGCACGGGCAGTGGGAGCCAATTCGGCGCGTCGCCGCGGCTGCGGGCGGCGTAGGCGGCCATGACGTCGCGGGCCAGCGGCACCAGCGAGGTGCCGTCGGCGGCGATGTGATGCGCCACCACGACCAGGACGTGCTCCTGATCCGCCTGCCGCGCCGCGGCGGGGGCGAACAGGCGGGCACGCAGCGGCACCGTCTCGGTGACGTCGAAACCCGCGCCGACGAAATCGGCGACGGCGACGGCGAGATCATCGACCGGCACCGCGACGGGCGCGAGCACCGGCGTGCCCGCGGCGTCGGGGCTCAGCACCACCTGCACCGGACCGGATTCGCGCTGCGGATAGACGGTCCGCAGCACCTCGTGCCGCTGCACCACATCGGTGACGGCGGCGGCGAGCGCCGCGATATCGAGTGTGCCCGTCAGGCGCACCGCCAACGGGATGTTGTAGGCGGTGGACTGGTGATCGAGCTGGTTCAGGAACCACATGCGCTGCTGGGCCAGTGACAGCGGAACCGGACCGCCGTCGGCGTGCCTGACCAGCGCGGGACGGGCGGGGGCCGCGTCCTCGGTATCGAGTGCGGCGGCCAACGCGGCCACCGTCGAATTCTCGAAGACCGTGCGCACACCGACCGTGACGCCGAGCACGGCGCCCAAGCGGGCTCCCACCTGGATCGCGGTCAGGGAGTTCCCGCCGAGCGCGAAGAAATCGTCGGCGCGGCCGATCCGGTCGGCGCGGCCGAGTACCTCGGCGACGATCTGCGCTACCCGCTGTTCGAGTTCGGTCGCGGGCGCTTCGAAGGCGGCGGTGCGGAATTCCGGTGCGGGCAGCGCCTTTCGATCGAGTTTGCCGGTCGGGGTCAGCGGGATGTGGTCGAGCACGGTGATGGCGGCGGGCACCATGTAGACCGCGAGCGAGCGACCGGCGAAGGCCGCGAGTTCACCGGGGTCGATGGTGCGGCCGGTCGCGGCGATCACGTAGGACACGAGGCAGACGGTGTCGTCGGCGTCGGAATGTCCGAGGGTGACGGCGAATTCGACGGATTCGTGGGCGGTGAGTACCGCGTCGATCTCGCCGAGTTCTATGCGCAGGCCGCGCACCTTCACCTGGTGATCGGCACGGCCGACGTACTCGATCGCACCGGAGTCGTTCCAGCGCACCAGATCTCCGGTGCGGTATAGCCGTCCGCCCGCGACGCCGTGCGGGTCGGCGACGAACCGGTCCGCCGAAAGTCCCGGCCTGGCGTGGTATCCCCTGGCCAGTCCCGGGCCGCGCAGGTACAACTCACCGGTCACACCGACCGGGACCGGCTGCAATCGCCCGTCGAGCACGACGGCCGACATGCCGTGGATCGGCGTGCCGATGTCGAAACCGCCGTCGGGGTCCAGCGGGGCGCTGATCGTGGCGATGACGGTGGTCTCGGTCGGGCCGTAGGTGTTGTGGAAGGAACGCGCCGATACCCCCGATACCCCCGATACCCACTGCCGCACCAGATCCTGGCCGTAGGCTTCACCGCCGACGGTCAGGTGCGCGAGTTCGGGCAGTTCGTTCGGGTCGAGCGTGCGCAGCACCGCCGGGGTGAGGAAGGCATGGCTGACGTGCTGATCCCTGACGAGTGCCGTCAACGCGTGACCGCCGTAGACATCCGACGGCGCGACCACGAGCGCGGCTCCCGCGCCGACGGCGAGCAGGAATTCGAGCATGGAGGCGTCGAAACTCGGCGAGGCGACGTGCAGCACCCTGGAATCCGCGCCGACGACGTACCGATCACGTTGGGCGCGAGCGATTCCCGCGAGTCCGGCGTGGGTGGCGACGACACCCTTCGGTGTCCCGGTGGAGCCGGAGGTGTAGATCGTCCAGGCCGCGTGGTCGCCGCGCACCGGACAGAGGAGTTCCCCGACGCCGATCGTGGCCGCGCTGGTGTGGCGCATCCGTGCCGCGGTGGCTGTCGAATCGAGTACCAGCCACTCGGTGTCGTCGGGCAGCGCCGCGCGCTCGGAGGTGATCGTCAGGCCGACCGTCGCGCCGGAATCGGTGAGCATGTGCGCGATGCGATCGGCCGGGTAGTCGGGGTCGACGGGGACGAAGGCCGCGCCGGTCTTGGCGACGGCCCACACCGCGAGCACCGATTCCACCGAACGCGGGATCGCGACCGCGACCATGTCGTCGGGGCCGATATCGTGTCCGATCAGCATTCTGGCCAGCCGCGACGACTGTTCGTCCATCGCCAGGTAGGTGTGCGACACCGTGCCGTGGACCACGGCCGGACCGTCCGGATTCAGCGCGACGGCCTCGGCGATCAACTCCGCCAGCGTGCGCTGGGGCACGGGGGCGGGCCCACTGTGGGCCAGCAGTGCGGCGCGTTCGGCGGGGGCGAGCAGATCCACCGCGCCCACCGGGCGGTGCGGATCGGCGGTGAGCGTGCCGAGCACCCGGCCGAAACGGCGCAGCAGACCGGCGGCGGTCGCCGCGTCGAACAGATCGGTCGCGTAGGTCAGTTCGACGCCGAGGTGCCCGTGCTCGTCGGGTTCGGCCGCGACGGTGAATTGCAGGTCGAAACGTGCCACCGGCTCATCGAATTCGACAGGCGACAGGTCCAGTCCCGGTAGCGCGAAAGTGCGCGCGCCCGCGTCGAGGTAGCTCAGTGCCACGGTGAACAGGGGGTGGCGGGACTGATTCGACTCGACGCCGAGTTCCTCCGCCACCCGTTCGAAGGGGACGGTGGCGTTGCCGAACGCGGCCAGGTCGACCGTTCGCGTCTGCGCGAGCAGTTCGGCGAAAGTGCGACCCGGTTCCGGGGTGGTGCGCAGGACCAGCGTGTTCACGAACATGCCGACGAGATCGTCGAGCGCCGCCGCGCCGCGACCGGCCACCGGGGTCCCGACGGCGATATCGGTCGTCCCGGACAGCCGCGCCAGCAGTACCGACAGCGCGGCGTGCACGACCATGAACGGGGTCGCGCCGTGAGCGGCGGCGAGCGACCGCACCCCGGCCGCGATCTCGCCGCCGATCCTCGCGCGCACATTGCCGCCGCGTTTGGTGGCGACGGCCGGACGGCGACGGTCGGTGGGCAGCGCGAGTTCCTCGGGCAGATCGCGCAACGCCTCGCGCCAGTACGCGAGTTGCGCCACGGCCGCGGATTCGACCGTCTCGGCCTGCCACAGCGCGTAATCGGCGTACTGGGCGGCCAGTTCCGGCCAGACCGGCGCGGTGCCGACCGCGCGGGTCAGGTAGGCCGAGAGCAGGTCGCGCAGCAACGGGGTCATCGAGTAGCCGTCGGCGGCGATGTGGTGCACGACGGCGACCAGAACGTGGCTGTCGGGGGCCTCGCGCAGCAGGACCGCGCGCAACGGCACCTCGGAGGTGATATCGAAACCGGCGCGCAGGAATTCGGCGATCCGCTCGTCGAGCGTGGTGGCGTCGAGCGATTCCACCGTGAGCCGGACCGGGGCCGGGTCGGCGGGCAGGATCACCTGGTGTCCCGAGCCGTCGGCTCCGGTCGGGTAGACGGTGCGCAAGGTCTCGTGCCTGGCGACCACGTCGGCGAAGGCCGCGGCCAGCGCCACCTCGTCCAGTTCGCCCGTGAGCCGCAGCGCGACCGGGATGTTGTGCGCGGGCGAGGCCGGGTCGAGCCGGTTGAGCAGCCACATACCGCGTTGCACCGGTGCCAGCGGCACGATATCGGGCCGAGGGCCCGCGATCAGGGGAAGCACCCGTTCGCCCGCCTCGGCGTCCGCGGTGATCGCGGCGGCGAGCGCGCGCACGGTCGGTGTCTCGAACAGCATCCGGACCGGGACGCGGCGTCCGAGCCGCTCACCGAGTCGGGCGAGCACACGGGTGGCGTTGAGCGAGTTGCCGCCGAGGTCGAAGAAATTGTCGTCCGCGCCGATCCGGCCCGCCTCCAGTACCGCTTCGTAGGCCTCGGCGACCAGCCGCTCGGCCGGGGTGACCGGGGGCAGGTAGGCGACGCGGTCGAAGACCGGATCGGGCAGTGCGGCGCGGTCGAGCTTGCCGGAACTGTTGAGCGGGAACGTATCCAGGGTGACCAGTGCCGACGGCAGCATGTAGGACGGCAGCGCCGCCGCGGCCGTGCGCAGCACCTCGGCATCGGACACCCGCGCGCCCGGTGTCGGGGTCAGGTAGCCGACCAGATGGTCGCCGGTGGCCGTGTGGACCACCCGCGCGGCGGCCTGCGCGACGCCGGACACGGCAGCGAGCGCGGACTCGACTTCGCCGAGTTCGATGCGCTGACCGCGGAATTTGACCTGGAAGTCGGTGCGGCCCAGGTAGACCAGCTCGGCGACGGACCCGCCGGTCTCCCAGCGGACCAGGTCACCGGTGCGATACATACGCTCGCCCGGCTGCCCGAAGGGGTTGGCGACGAACCGGTCCGCGGTCAGGTCGGGACGGGCCTGATAGCCGCGCGCGAGCTGGGTGCCCGCGAGATACAGCTCTCCCGCCACCCCTGGCAGGGTCGGGCGCAGACGCGAATCCAGCACGTAGACCTTGCTGTTCCATTCGGGGTTGCCGATCGGCATGACGGTCCGCTCGGCCTCGCCGGTGACGTCGCGGAAGGTGATGCTGACCGCGGCCTCGGTGGGTCCGTAGAGATTGTGCACCCGCGCGTCGCTCACCGCGCCGAACGCGCGGACGGTCCGGGCGGGCAGCGCCTCGCCGATGACGAACACCGTGTGCAGTGCGGCCAGCGCGGCGCGCGCGCCGGTCGATTCGACGTGCCCGGCGAAGACCGACAGCATCGAGGGCACGAAATCGGTGACGGTGACGCCGTATTCGCCGATCACCTCGGTCAGGTAGCCGGGGTCGCGATGACCGTCCTTGGCCGCGAGCACCAGCGTCGCGCCGACGCGCAGCGGCAGGAAGTAGCCCCACAGCGACACGTCGAAGGTGGTCGCGGTCTTCTGGAGGTACACGTCCTCGGCCCGCAACCCGTATTGCGCCTGCATCCACGTCATCTGGTTGACGATCGCGGCGTGGGAGATGCTGACGCCCTTCGGTTTTCCGGTCGAGCCGGAGGTGAAGATCACGTACGCCGGATGATCGGGGTGCACCGGTCCCGGGCGCTCGTGCACCGCGATCGGATCGTCGGCGTAGTCGTCGTAGGCCACCGAATCCAGGCGGATGACGGGTCCGGCGAAACCGAATTCGTCACCGGCGCCCGCCGTGAGCAGGGCGGCGGGACGCGCGGTCTCCAGAATGTGGGTGATGCGCCTGGCCGGGTGGTCGGGGTCGATCGGGACGTACGCGCCGCCCGCCTTGAGCACGGCGTACATCGCGACGACAAGGTCGATCGAGCGGCGGATCGCCAGGGCCACCAGCGATTCCGCGCCGACACCGGTGTCGATGAGATGGCGGGCGAGTTGGTTGGTGCGGCGATCGAGTTCACCGTAGGTCAGCACGGTGGCCGCGGTGTCGTCGTCGGGGACGTGGATCAGCGCCGGATCGTCGGGGGTCGCGGCGGCCTGGGCCTCGAATTCGTCGATCAGTAGTTCGGCGACGAACGCGGTATGGGCCGAATCGTTCCATTCGGTCACCACCCGGTGCAGTTCCCCCGCGCCGAACAGGTCGATATCGCCGATGGTCCTGGTCGGGTCGGCGGTGATCGCGGCGAGCAGCCGGATGAACCGGTCGCCGAAACCCGCGACGGTCGATTCGTCGAACAGATCGGTGGCGTAGGTGAAACGCAACGCGTCGTCGGAGACGGTCAGTTGCAGGTCGAATCGACTGGTCTCGTGGGCGACGTCGTATTCGGCGATGGTGACCCCGGCGATCTCCATGCCGGTGGGCGCCAGGTTCTGGAAGTACAGCGCCACCTGGAACAGCGGATGACGCGCCTGCGAGCGCGGCGGGTCGAGCACCTCGACCAGACGCTCGAACGGGACGTCGGCGTGGGCGAAGGCGTCGAGATCGGCGTCGCGGACCCGGCCGAGCACCGCGTCGAACCGGTCCGAACCCGGCACCCGGGTACGCAGCACCAGGGTGTTGACGAACATGCCGACCAGGTCGTCGAGCGCGGCCGCGCCGCGACCGGCCACCGGCGCGCCGACCGCGATATCGGTGGTGCCGGTGAGCCGGGCCAGCAGTACCGCGAAAGCGGCGTGCACGACCATGAACGCTGTCGCCTCGTACCGGGCGGCGACCGCGTCGACGGCACGGCGTAGTTCGGGGTCCAGCGGCAGCGTGGTCGCGGCCGCGGCGTGGGTGGCGACAGCCGGTCGCGGGCGGTCGGCGGGCAGGTCGAGCTGCGCGGGCAGCCCGCGCAGTGTGCGCTCCCAGAAACTCACCTGACGTGCGGCGACGGATTCCGGATCGTCCTGCGCGCCGAGTGTCTCGCGTTGCCACAGCGTGTAGTCGGCGTACTGGACGGCGAGTTCCGACCAGTCGGGCGCCACGCCGGTGGCCCGTGCCGCGTAGGCGGTGGCGATATCGCGGGCCAGCGGGCCCATCGAATAGCCGTCGGCGGCGATGTGGTGCACCACCAGCGCGAGCAGGTGTTCGTCCTCGGCGACCCGGGCCAGCCCGACGCGCAGCGGCACCTCGGCGGTCACGTCGAAGGGGGTGGCGACGACATCTATCAGGGCTTGCTCGAGCGAGGCCGGATCGAGCGGGGTCAGGGGCCGCGGTGCTCGCGGCTCCAGGATCCGCTGGTAGCCGGTGCCGTCGAGTTCCGGGTACACGGTGCGCAGGGTTTCGTGACGGGCGATCACATCGGCGACCGCGGCGGTGAGCGCCGCGACGTCGAGCGCACCGGTGAGCCGGATGACGACGGGAATGTTGTTGACGGTCTCCTGCGGGTCGAATCGGTTCAGGAACCACATGCGCCGCTGGGCCGGTGAGAGCGGGATCCGCTCGGGACGCGGCATCGGCGTCGGCGTCGACTGCGGTCCGGTGTCCGCGAGGCTCGCCAGCTGGGCGGCGAGTCCGGCGACGGTCGGCGTTTCGAAGAGCATCCGCACCGGGATCTCGGTGCCGAAGTCGACACCGAGACGGGCCACGAGGCGGGTGGCGATCAGCGAGTTGCCGCCGAGCGCGAAGAAATCATCGGCCGCGCCGAGATCATCGATGCCGAGCAGTTCGCCCATGATCCGCGCCACGCTCTGTTCGTCCTCCGATTCGGGGGCACGGTAGACGGCGGTCTCGGGCGCGGGGGCGGGCAGCGCCCGCCGGTCCACCTTGCCCGAGGCGTTGACCGGGAATTCCTCCAGCACCGCGAAGGCCGAGGGCACCATGTAGGTCGGCAGCGCGGCGGCCAGTGCGGTCCGGACGTCGTCCAGGTCGATCGGGTCGCCGATCAGGTAGGCGACGAGGCGGTCGCCTAGCCGGTCGTCGGTGTGGACGACCACCACCGCCTGATCCACGGTGTCGATGCCGGTCAGCGCGGCCTCGATCTCGCCGAGTTCGATGCGCAGGCCGCGCAGTTTCACCTGGAAATCGGTGCGGCCCAGATATTCCAGTTCGCCGTGCGCGGTCCAGACGACCAGGTCGCCGGTGCGGTATATCCGCGCGCCCGGCTCGCCGTACGGGTCGGCGACGAAACGGTCGGCGGTGAGGTCGGGCCTGCGCGCGTAGCCGAGCGCCAATTGCGCTCCCGCCAGGTACAACTCGCCGGGCACACCGACCGGAACCGGGCGCAGCCGCGCGTCGAGGACGAGCAGGCGGGTGTTGAACACCGGCCTGCCGATCGGGACGGTGACGGTGTCCGCGTCGGTGACCTCGTGGAAGGTGACGTCGACCGCGGCCTCGGTCGGGCCGTACAGGTTGTGCACCAGCGCGCCGGTGAGTCGGCGCGCGCGCTGTGCCGCCGCGGCGGGCAGTGCTTCCCCGGAGGCGAAGATACGTCGCAGTGTGCGGCATTCGGCGGCGCGCGGCTCGCTCAGGAAGACGGCGAGCATCGCGGGCACGAAATGCACGGTGGTGACGGATTCGGCGGTGATCACCTCGGCGAGGTAGGCCGGGTCACGGTGCCCGTCGTGCCGGGCGAGGACGAGTTTGGCTCCGGTCTGCAAGGGCCAGAACAGCTCCCAGACCGAGACGTCGAAGGTCGCCGGTGTCTTCTGGAGCACCACGTCGGTCCGGCGCAGCCGGTAGCGGTCCTGCATCCACTGCAACCGGTTCACGATCGCCGCGTGCGAGACGACGACGCCCTTGGGTTTGCCGGTGGAGCCGGAGGTGAACAGCACGTACGCCGGATGTCCCGGTGTCAGCACACCGTTGCGATCCACCGAGCTCAACGGGCCGGGCGGGTATCCGGTGAGATCGAGCAGGTCGAGGCGCACCTGACGGGTCGCGGTGCTCTCCAGTTCGAATCCGGAGGTGAGCACGCAGACCGGTTGCACCGTCCGCAGCATGTAGTCGACCCGATCGGTCGGGTGGTCGGGGTCCAGCGGCAGATACGCCCCGCCCGCCATGACGACGGCGTACATGCCGACGACCAGATCCAGCGAACGCCGCATACCCAGTGCCACATAGGAATCCGGTCCGACGCCCTGCTGGACCAGCCAGCGCGCGAGTTGGTGGGTGCGGCCTGCGAATTCGGCGTAGGACAGACTCGTCCCCTCGAAATCGACGGCCACCGCGTCCGGTGTGGTCGCGGCCTGCTGTTCGAACAGCGAGACCAGCGTGTGCCCGGAGGGCAGCAGCCGGGAGGTGTCGTTCCAGCGGCGCAGGACCAGGGTCCGCTCGGCCGCGTCGAGCAGTTCGATATCGCCGACCCGGACCGTGGTGTCGGTGGTGACGGCCTTGAGGATCCGCAGGAACCGGGTCGCCAGCGATTGCGCGGTGGCGTCGTCGAACAGATCGGTCGCGTAGCGCAGCACCGCGCGTATCGCGGTCGCGCCCGCCTCGTTGCCGTATTCGGCGAGTTCGAGCGCGAGATCGAATTGCGCGATGCCGTTGTCGATCGGGTAGGCGCGTACCTCGAGACCGGGCAGCCGCAGCACGGCGTCGTCACGGTGTTCGAAGGTGAGCAGTGTCTGCACGATCGGGGAATGTGCCCGGGAGCGGACCGGATTCAGCTCTTCCACCAGTCGCTCGAACGGCAGATCGGCGCTGGCGAAGGCCCTGACATCGGTTTTGCGCACCGAGGCGAGCAGCGCGGCGAACGACGCGTTCGCCGGGACGCCGGTGCGCAGCACCAGGGTGTTGACGAACATGCCGACCAGGTCGTCCAGCGCGGCGTCCGAGCGGCCTGCGACGGGGGTGCCGATCGCGACGTCCTCGGTGCGCGCCAGGCGCGCGAGCAGGGTCGCGTAGACCGCGTGCACCACCATGAACAGCGAGACACCGTGCACCCGTGCCACATTCGCCGCCGCGGCGGTGAGTTCGGCCGAGACGGTGAACTCGTAGGCCGCGCCGCGACCGGAGGCGACGGCGGGACGCGGGCGGTCGGTGGGCAGTTCGAGGACCGGGGCCAGGCCCGCGAGTTCGTCACGCCAGTGCGTGATCTGACGCGACAACACCGATTCGGGGTCGTCGGCGGTGCCGAGTCGTTCGCGCTGCCACAGCGCGAAGTCGGGGTACTGGACAGGCAGCGGGGTGAATCGCGGCAGCGCGCCGGTGCTACGCGCCCGGTAGGCGAGCATCAGATCGCGGGCCAGCGGCGCGGTCGAGACACCGTCGGCGGCGATGTGGTGCACCACGACGACCAGGACGTGATCGGTGGCGCCCACCCGGAACAGCCGGGCGCGCACGGGAATACCCGCGCGCAGGTCGAAGCCGATCGCGACGACGTCGAGAACGGCGTCCATCAGCCCGCGCTCGGCGATCTCGACCGGCTCCGACGCGAGCGCGGGGACCTGGGCGACGGGTAGCACGACCTGGTACGGACCCGCGTCGTCGGACGGGAAGACGGTGCGCAGGGATTCGTGCCGGACGATCACGTCGTCGAGCGCGGCGCGCAACGCCTGTTCGTCCAGCGCGCCGGTCAATCGGAGGGTGATCGGGATGTTGTAGACCACCGACTCCGGTTCGAGCCGGTTGAGCAGCCACATCCTGGTCTGCGCCATCGACAGCGGGATGCGCTCCGGACGCAGACGCGCCACCAGCGGAAGGGTTTCGCTTCCCACGCCGGATCGGGCAGACTGTTTGACCCGGCCCGCGAGTTCGGCGACGGTCGGCGCTTCGAAGATCTCGCGCACGGTCAGCGCCGAGCCGAACGTGGTGTTGACACGCGCCACCAGGCGCATGGCCAGCAACGAGTTACCGCCGCGCGCGAAGAAATCGTCGTCGGCCCCGAACGGCGTCTTCGCGCCGACGAGATCGGTGATCAGGGTCGCGAGCACGGATTCGATACCTTCGCGCGGCGCGCGGAATTCCACTGCCGTTCCGGCGAATTCGACCGTAGGCAGGGCGGATCTGTCCAGTTTGCCGACCGTGGTGAGCGGCATGTCGTCGAGCACGACCAGGTGCGCGGGGACCATGTAGGCGGGTAGCCGGTCTCGCACATCGGCCAGCACGGCGTCCGCGCTCAGGGCCGCGCCGCTGACGTAGCCGACCAGGCATTCGTGACCCGAGATGTCCTCGGCGACGACCACGGCGGCGTTGCTCACGCCCGCGACCGAGGCGAGCGCGGATTCGATCTCGCCGAGTTCGATCCGCTGCCCGCGCAGTTTCACCTGGAAATCGTTGCGGCCCAGATAGACCAGGTCACCGACCCGGTTCCACTTGGCCAGGTCGCCGGTCCGGTACATGACCCGGCCCGGCACGCCGAACGGGTCGGCGACGAAACGTTCGGCGGTCAGTCCGCCGCGCCCGTGATAGCCGCGCGCCAGCTGGTCGCCCGCGAGATAGAGCTCACCCGTCACCCCGATGGGCACCGGCCGCAATCGTGCGTCGAGCACGTAGGCGCGGGTGTTCCAGCAGGGCCTGCCGATCGCGACATCCTGACCGGCGACAGCGATGTCGGCGTCGGTGAATTCGTGGTAGACCGCCGAGATCGCGGCCTCGGTGGGGCCGTAGGCGTTGTGCACGATCCCGTCGAAACTGCCGCGCAGGGCGGCGAGCAGATCCGGGGTCAGCGCCTCGCCGCCGCAGTGCAGGTGGCGCAGGGAGGCGAGGGCGTCGCCCATGCCTTCGGCGATGAGCGCCGCGAGGATCGACGGCACATATTCGGCGATGGTGACGCGGTGCTCGCGCAGCAGATCGGCGAAGTAGGCGAGATCGAGATGGCCGCCGGGTCGCGCGATCACCAGGGGCGCGCCGACCGCGACGGGCAGGAAGCACTCCCAGACCGAGACGTCGAAGGTCAGCGGCGCGCGTTGCAGGATCCGATCCTCGCCGGTCACGCCGTAGCGGAATTCGAGCCAGCGCAACTGGTTCATGATGGCGCGGTGACTGACCGCGACGCCCTTGGGGCGGCCGGTCGAGCCGGAGGTGAACAGCACGTAGGCCGTATTGGCCGGACGCAGCACGCCGGTGCGGTCCGCGTCGGTCAGCGGCGCGTCGGCGAATCCGGTCGTATCCAGCGACGCGAGGTCGACCACGGGTACCGCGATCGGCTCGGGCAGTTCCGCGCCGCCGACCGTCAGCACCAGCGCGGGCGCGGCCGATTCGATCAGCCGCGCGACGCGATCGGCGGGATGGGCCGGATCGATCGGCAGGTACGCGCCGCCCGCGCGCACGATCGCGTACATCGCCACCAGCATGTCCAGGCTGCGCAGGGCCCCGAGACCGACGATGGTCTCCGGTCCGACGCCGCGCGTGACGAGCCAGCGGGCGAGTCGGTTCACCCGTGCGGCGAACGCCGCGTAGGTGATTTCCTCGCCCTCGAAACGGGCGGCGACACCGGCGGGGTCGGCGGTCGCGCGCGCGGTGAGCAGGTCGTCCAGGGTTTCGGCGGGCAGCGGATGGGCGGTGGCATTGCGGTCCGACAGCAGCATGCCGCGTTCGGCGACCGACATCAGCTGGACCGCGCCCACCTCGGTGCCGAGATCGCGGACCATGGCCCGCAGCACCCGCTCGAAACCCGCGAGGAATCCGTCCACCGTCTGCGCGTCGAACAGGTCGACGGCGTAGTGCAGATGCAGGTCGATGCCGTCGGGTTCGCCCTCGGCGTCGTAGCGGTCGGTCAGCGTCCAGTCCAGGTCGAGCTGGATGGGCGCGGGGCCTACGTCGAGGGCGGAGAAGGATAGCCGTTGCAACCGGAAATCCGGTTTGGTCTGGTTCTGCAAGGTCAGCGCCACCTGGTACAGCGGCGAATGCGCTTGCGAGCGCACCGGATTGACGACTTCGACCAGCTGCTCGAACGGCACGACGGCGTGGTCGAAGGCCGCCAGGTCGGTGGCGCGGACCGAACCGAGCAGATCGGCCAGGGTCGCGCCAGGCCCCACCTCGGTGCGCAGCACGAGGGTGTTGACGAACATGCCGACCAGGTCGTCGAGCGCCTCGTCACCGCGTCCGGCCACCGGGGTGCCGAGTACGACGTCGGCGGTCGCGCCGAGGCGACTCAGCAGTACCGCGAGGGCGGTGTGCAGCACCATGAACGGGGTGGCGCGGTGCGCCGCCGCCAACTGGTGGATATCGCGATGCAGCGCGGCGTCCAGATGACCGGTGCGCGCGCCGCCCCGATTACTCGCGACGGCGGGTCGCGGGCGGTCCGCGGGCAGGGTCGTCACCTCGGGCAGACCGTCCAGCCGTGCCGTCCAGTAGCCCAATTGCCGTGCCAGGACCGAATTCTCGTCGTCGGCCCGGCCGAGCGCGGCGCGCTGCCACAGCGCGAAATCGGCGTACTGCACCGGCAGTTCGCCCCAGTTCGGCGCGAGATTCGCGCAGCGCGCGACATAGGCGGCGGCGAGGTCACGGGTCAGCGGGGCGAAGGACCAGCCGTCGGCGGCGATGTGATGGACGACGAACAGCAGGATGTGGGTCTGCTGTTTCACGGGTTCGGCGTCCTCGACGCGCAGCAGGCGCACGCGCAGCGGCACCTCGCTCGTGACGTCGAATCCGGTGCGCGCGGCGGCGGCGAGCAGTTCGAGAACCTCGTCCTCGCGAACGGTTCGCGCCACCAGTTCGACCAGTTTGGTGCCCGCGGGCAACACCACCTGGGTGGCGTCGCCGTCGCGTTCGGGGTAGATGGTCCGCAGGGTCTCGTGCCTGGCGATGACGTCGGCGATCGCCGATTCCAGCGCGCTCACGTTCAGCGTTCCGGTCAGGCGCAGCGCGAACGGGATGTTGTAACCACCGCTCGCGCTGTCGAAGCGGTTGAGGAACCACATGCGCTGCTGGGCGATGGACAGCGGTATGGGCGAATCGCGCTCGTGCGCGGTCAGCGGAGGCAACGCGACCGGCTCGATATCGGACCCCGTCGGGCCGACCGCGAGTCGCCGGGCCAGTTCGCGCACCGTCGGCGCGTCGAAGATCGTGCGGACCGGCACCTCGGCGCCGGTCGCCCGGCCGAGCCTGGCCGCGAGCTGGGTGGCGATGAGCGAATTGCCGCCGAGGGCGAAGAAATCGTCGTCGGCGCCGACCCGTTCCGCCCCGAGCAGCGCCAGGAAAGTCTCGGCGACAAGGGTTTCGGCGGTGCCCTCGGGCCTGCGGAACACACCCGTCGCGACGGCGGGGGCGGGCAGCGCGCCACGGTCGAGTTTGCCGGAGGCGTTGATCGGGAATTCGCGCAGCACCACGAACGCGGTGGGCACCATGTAGGCCGGTAGTCGACGTGCGAGATCACCGCGCAGGGTGGCGATCTCGAGATCGACGTCGGCGACGAGGTAGGCGACGAGCTGATCGCCGGTGCCGTGATCGTCGCGTACCAGCACCACGGCCTGGGCCACCGAGGGCGCGGCGAGCAGCGCCGCCTCGATCTCGCCGAGTTCGATCCGCAGCCCGCGCACCTTGACCTGGAAATCGGTGCGGCCGAGGAATTCCAGTTCGCCCGAACCGTCGGTGCGCCAGGCGACCAGGTCGCCGGTGCGGTACATCCGCGCGCCGCGCGCGCCGAAGGGGTTGGCCACGAACCGGTCCGCGCTCAGGTCGGCCCGTCCGAGGTAGCCCCTGGCAAGTTGCGCGCCCGCGAGATACAGTTCGCCCGCCACCCCGGCGGGCACCGGGTGCAGCCGCGCGTCGAGCACGTAGACCTGGGTGTTCCAGACCGGCGCGCCCATCGGCACGTCGTCGATATCGGCGTCGGTGACCTCGTGGTGGGTGACTTCCACCGCCGTCTCGGTCGGACCGTAGAGGTTGTGCACCGTCGCGCCGGCGAGTTCGCGCACCCGGCGCGCGGACGCGGCGGGCAATTCCTCACCCGAACACAGGATATGGCGCAGCGAGGGCACGTCGAGGTCGTCGGCGGCGAATACCGGCAGCATCGACGGCACGAAATGGATGACCGTGATCCGTTCGCGGCGAACGAGTTTCGCCAGATAGTCGGGATCGCGGTGACCGCCCGGCCTGGCGAGTACCAGTCTTGCGCCGACCTGGAGCGGCCAGAAGAACTCGGGAACGGAGACGTCGAAGGTCACCGGTGTCTTCTGGAGGACCGCGTCGGATTCGTCGAGGGTGATGTGGGTCGCCTGCAACCAGCGCAGCCGGTTCACGATCGCGCCGTGACTCACCGCGACGCCCTTGGGCCGTCCGGTCGACCCGGAGGTGAAGATCACGTAGGCGGTGTTCGACATGCGCAGCGGTGTGCGCCGTTCGGTGTCGGTCACCGGCGCGTCGGAGAATCCGCTCAGATCGAGGCGGTCGATACGCGTCTGCTCGACCGGGAGATCGGGGTCCGACCCCGAGGTCAGCACCGTGATCGGGGCTGCGGTGTCGAGGATGTGCGCGGTGCGCTCGGCCGGATGATCGGGGTCCAGCGGCACATAACCGCCACCGGCCACGCCGACCGCGTACATGCCGACGACCAGGTCGATCGAACGCCGCATATCCAGCGCCACCAGCGAATCCGGTCCGACGCCGCGCTCGATCAGCCAGCGCGCCAGCCGGTTCACCCGGCTCGCCAGTTGGGCGTAGGACAGAGTCGTCCCCTCGTAGCTCACGGCGGGACTGTCCGGGGTGCGCCGCACCTGCGCCGCGAACAGCGAGGGCAGGGTGATGCGGTCGATGCGGTGGTCGGTGCTGTTCCATTCACGCAGCAGCCGGGTGCGTTCGGGTGCGTCGAGCAGGTCGATATCGCCGACGCGGACCCGGGGGTCGGCGGAGACGGTGGCGAGCACCCTGCGCAGCCTGGCGACGAACGAGGTGATCGTCGCGGCGTCGAACAGATCGGTGGCGTAGCGCAGACTGCCGGTCAGCGCGTCGGAACCGTCGATGCCGTTCAGCACCAGGTGCAGATCGAATTTCGCTCCGGTGTCGGGGATCTCGATCGGTTCCAGGGTCAGCCACGGCACTTCCGGCATGACGTCGGGGCGCGCCTCGCCGTAGCTCAGCATCACCTGGAACAGCGGGTGCGACCCGGTGCCGCGATCGACCGCGAGCACGTCGACGAGCCGTTCGAAGGGCAGTTCGGCGTGCGCGAAGGCTTCGATATCGGTCTGTTTGACCCGGGCGAGGAATTCGGTGAACGGCGCGTCGGCCGGTACCCGGGTACGCAGCACGAGCGTGTTGACGAACATGCCGACCAGCGCGTCGAGTTCGCGTTCGCCGCGTCCGCCGATCGGGGAACCGATGACGATATCGCCGGTGCCGCCGATCCGGGCCAGGGTCGCGGCGAAGGCCGCGTGCAACACCATGAACAGGGTCGCGCCGTGCCGTTCGGCCAGGGTGCGCAGGCGCGCGGCCACGGTGGCGTCGACGGAGAAGTCGACGGCGGACCCGCGGTGGGTCGGCTGGGCCGGGCGCGGGCGGTCGGTGCGGACGACGAGGTCGCCCGGCAGTCCGTCCAGGGTCTCGCGCCAGTAGCGCGATTGCTCGGCGGCCAGGTCGCCGGGATTGTCCTCGGAACCGAGCAGGCGGTGCTGCCACAGGCTGTAATCGGCGTACTGCACCGGCAGTTCGGTCCAGTCGGGTCGCCTGCTGATCAGGCGCGCGCGGTAGGCGCGGACCAGATCGCCGACGAGCGGGGCCATGGACATGGCGTCGCCCGCGATGTGGTGCACGACGATCACCAGCACGTGTTCGTCGACGGGCAGCCCGCGTCCCGGGCCGACCTGCTCGACTTTCAGCAGTGCCATCCGGGCCGGGATCTCGGCGGTGACATCGAAACCCGCGCGCACGATGGCGGTCACGGTGTCGATCAGTTGCGTGGGCGCGACGGGGACCGGCGCGAGGTTGAGGCCGATATCGTCGGTGCCGAGAATCTCCTGGTAGGGACCTGTCTCGTCCTGTGGATACAGGGTGCGCAGCGATTCGTGGCGGGCCAGCACGTCCATGACGGCGCGTTTGAGCGCGGCCACGTCCAGCCTGCCGCGCAGCCGCAGCACGACGGGGAGGTTGTAGACGCTCTCGGCGGCCTGCACGACCGTGTCGGCGGCCGCCGCGTCCTGGGCCTCGACACGGTTGAGGAACCACAGGCGCTGCTGCGCCGGGGACAGCGGCACCCGCGACGGACGCTCTCGCACCGGTAGCAGTCGCGGCGTCGCCGTCCGGCCGAGCGCGTCGACGGCCGCGGCGAACGATTCCACCGTGGTGGATTCGAACAGCACCCGCACCGGGATGCGCGTGCCGACCTGTTCACCGGTCCGCGCGGTCACCCGGGTGGCGTCGAGCGAACTGCCGCCGAGTGCGAAGAAATCGTCGTCGAGACCGGCCCTCGGCACGCCGAGCACCTCCGCGAAGACCGTCGCCACCGTGCGCTCGGTGGCCTCGAGCGGTGCGCGGTATTCGGTGGATCGCGGCGCGGGGACCGGCAGCGCGTTGCGGTCCAATTTGCCGCTGGTGTTGAGCGGGAATTCGGCCAGGTCGACCAGCGCGGTCGGCACCATGTACGCGGGCAGTCGCCGCGTGAGTTCACGGCGCAGTGTGTCGGGGTTCCATTCCTGCGCACCGGTGCGGACCACATAGCCCGCGAGATAGTCACCCGCCGCGCCGTTGACCAGGCGGACCGCGGCCTGGCTCACCTCGGGCGCGGCGAGCAGCGCGGCCTCGATCTCGGCGAGCTCGATGCGCTGACCGCGGAACTTCACCTGGAAATCGGTCCGGCCGAGATAGACGAGTTCGCCGTCGCGGCTCCAGCGCACCAGGTCGCCGGTGCGGTACATGCGTTCGCCCGAGAGATCGAAGGGGTTGGCGACGAAGCGGTCGGCGGTCAGGTCGACGCGGCCGTGATAGCCGCGCGCGAGCTGGTCGCCCGCCAGGTACAACTCGCCGGGCACACCGATGGGCACCGGATGCAGCCGCGAATCCAGCACGTAGACACGGGAATTCCACTGCGGCTCGCCGATCGGCACCGCGGGGGTGTCCTCGGCGGTGACCTCGCGGTAGGTGATCGAGACGGCGGCCTCGGTGGGGCCGTACAGGTTGTGCACACCGGCGGCGCAGACGGCCTTGACCGCCGCGACGGTCTCCGGCGGCAGCGCCTCCCCGATCACGAAGATGTCGCGCAGCGAATCCAGTTCGCCCGCTTCGGCATTGGCGGCGAACACCGACAGCATCGACGGCACGAAGTCGGTCATCGTGACGCCGCGGTTCGCGATCGTCTCCGCGATATAGCGGGGGTCGCGGTGTCCGTCGGGGGTGGCGAGGACGAGGGTCGCGCCCGCGCGCAACGGCAGGAAATAGCCCCACAGCGACACGTCGAACGTGGTCGCGGTCTTCTGGAGATACACATCGCCGGTGCGCGGCCGGTATTCCTCGTGCATCCACGCCATCTGGTTGGCGATCGCGCGGTGGGCGACCGTGACGCCCTTGGGTTTTCCGGTCGACCCCGAGGTGAAGATGACGTAGGCGGGGTGGTCGGGCAGTAGTGCGCCGTGCCGTTCGCGGTCGGTGATCTGGGCCGAGGAGAACCGCGACAGGTCGACTTCGTCGAGGTAGCGCACCGGGGCCGGATACACGGTGTCGAAACCGGTGGCGCGGGTGGTGAGGATGGAATGCGGACGGGCGGTGTCGAGGATGTGGTCGATGCGCCCCTTCGGATGCGAGGGGTCGATCGGGACGTAGGCGCCACCGGCCCGCAGCACCGCGTACATGGCGATGACCAGTTCGACCGAGCGCGGAACGGCGAGGACCACCAGTGATTCCGGCCCGACGCCGGAGCGGATGAGCAGGCGAGCGAGGCTGTTGGCCCGGTCCGAGAGTTCGGTGTAGGTCAGGACCGTCTCGGCCGGGCCGTCGGCGATGAGCGCGATGGCGTTGGGCGTGCGGCGGACCTGGTTGTCGAAACCCTCGTGCAGGAAGCGGTCGGCGACCCGGGCGCCGCTGGCATTCCAGCTCTCGGTGACGTAGTCCAGTTCGCCCGCGTCGAGCAGGGCGATATCGCCGACGGGCCGGTGCGGGTCGGCGACGGCCGTTTCCAGCAACCGGAGGAATTTGGCCGCGAATTCGGTCACCGTCGCGGCATCGAAAAGGTCGGTCGCGTAGGTGAGTTCGGCGAGATAGCCGGTGTCGGGGATACCGGGTTCGGACAGGGTGAGTTGGAGGTCGAATTTCGCGAAGCCCGGATCGAAGTCGACGAGTTCCACGGCCAGATCCGGCAGTTCCAGGGCGGGGCTCGCCATGTTCTGCATGAACAGCGCGACCTGGAACAGCGGATGCCGCGCCTGGGAACGCGCCGGATCGATGACCTCGACCAATTGCTCGAACGGGACGTCGGCGTGGGCGAAGGCGCGCAGATCGCGCCGTGTGGCCTCGGCGATCAGTTCGGCGAAGGAATCCGAGGCGCGCACCTCGGTACGCAACACCAGGGTGTTGACGAACATGCCGACCAGGTCGTCGAGGGCGCGGTCCCCGCGTCCGGCGACGGGGGTGCCGATCGCTATGTCGGCGGTACCCGAGAGCCGCGCGAGCAGCGCGGCGAGCGCGGCGTGCAGCACCATGAAGGGCGTCGCGCCGGTTTCCACGGCGATCACCTCGACGGCGTCGCGCAATCCGGCGTCGACGGCGAACGCGTGCGTCGCGCCCCGGTAGGTCGACGTGGCCGGACGTGGCCGGTCCGCTGGCAGCTCCAATTGTGCGGGCAGCTCGGCTAATTCGGATTTCCAGAAGGCGAGCTGACGGGCCGAGGCCGACTCGGGATCGTCGGCCTCCCCGAGCAGTTCCCGCTGCCAGAGCGCGTAGTCGGCGTACTGCACCGCGAGCGGCGACCAGTCGGGCGCGCGTCCTTCGCGACGCGCGTCGTAGGCGGTGACCAGATCGCGCAGCAGTGGCGCGAGCGAGACACCGTCGGCGGCGATGTGGTGCACCACCAGCACCAGGGTGTGGTCCTGCGCGCCGCAGCGCAGCAGCAGCACTCGCACCGGGATTTCCTCGGAGACGTCGAAACCCTTTGCCGCGGCGGCGATCACCGCGTCGGCGAGCTGATCCGGCACGACCGGGGTGGGCTCGAGGTCGAAGGCCGCGTGCACGGAGCGGATGACCTGTACCGGGCCGGTCGGGGTCTGCGGATAGACCGTGCGCAGGATCTCGTGACGGGCGACGAGATCGGTGACGGCGGCCGAGAGCGCGGCCGGGTCGAGCGGGCCGCGCAGCCGCAGCGCCACCGGGATGTTGTCCACCGCCGTGGTGTCGAGACCGCCCGCGCCGCTCGCGGAGCCGAAGCGGTTGAGGAACCACATGCGGCGCTGCGCCGGGGAGAGCGGGATGGTGTCGGGCCGTTCGCGGGCGCGTAGCGGCGGTCGCGGTGTCGCCGACCGCGAGAGGGCTGCCACGGCGGCGACCGTCGGATGGTCGAAGAAGTCGCGCACGTCCACCGCGATGCCGAGCGCTTCGCCGATCCTGGCGATCGCCCTGGTCGCGATGAGGGAATTGCCGCCGAGTTCGAAGAAGCCGTCGTCGGCTCCGACCCGGTCCAGGCCGAGCAACTCACCGAAGATCTCGGCGACGGTCCGCTCGGCATCGGTTGCCGGGGCGCGGAATTCGACCGTGCCGGAACCGAATTCCGGCTCGGGCAGGGCGCGGCGGTCGAGTTTGCCGTTGGCGTTCAACGGCATCTCGTCGAGGACGCACAGCATGGTCGGCACCATGTACTCGGGCAGTTGCCCGCGTGCCTGTTCCAGCACTCGGGCGGTATCGATCGCCTGCCCCGGCACGCCGACGACATAGCCGACCAGGTGATCGGCGCCCGCGTGCCGGTGCAGTACCACGGCCGCGCGCAGCACCTGCTCGTCGCGCAGCAGCGCGGATTCGACCTCGCCGAGTTCCACCCGCAGCCCGCGCAGTTTGACCTGGAAATCGAGGCGGCCGAGGTATTCGAGTTCGGCCGGACCGCCGTCACCCTCCGACACCCAGCGCACCAGATCGCCGGTGCGGTACATCCGGTCACCCGGCGCGCCTTCGGGGTTGGCCACGAACCGATCGGCGGTGAGCCCGGACCGCGCGACGTAGCCGCGAGCCAACTGCACACCGGCGAGATAGAGCTCACCGACCACACCGTCCGGCACGGGACGCAGATTGTCGTCGAGGACGAGCAGATCGGTGTCGTCGGCCGCGGTGCCGATCGGCACGGTGACCACGTCGGCGCCGGTCACCTCGTGCGCGGTGACGTCGACGGCCGCTTCGGTGGGACCGTACAGATTGTGCAGGGTGGCCCCGCTGACGTCACGGAACGCCGCGGCGGTCGCGGCGGGCAGCGCTTCGCCCGAGGCGAAGACCAGTCGCAGCGACGGCACCGCGTCCTCGATCTCGTCCTGGCCGACGAACACCGACAGCATGGACGGCACGAAATGGGCGACCGTGATGTTCTCGCGCCGTATCGTGCGCGCCAGGTAGGCCGGGTCGCGATGGCCTTCCGGGGCGGCGATCACCAGGCGCGCGCCGACCTGCAAGGGCCAGAAGAACTCCCACACCGACACGTCGAAGGTGAACGGCGTCTTCTGGAGCACCACGTCGTCGTCGCGCAGCCGGTAGAGGCGCTGACGCCAGCGCAGATTGGCCATGATCGCGCGATGGGAGACCGCGACGCCCTTCGGCCTGCCCGTCGACCCGGAGGTGAAGATCACGTAGGCGGCGTTGTCGGCCGACGCGGCACGCACCGGAGCGCCCGCATCCGTCGGGTTCGCCTCGAATTCGTCCACGCGCAGCACCGGAACCCGTGCGCCGCCGAGATCGGGTTCGTCGCCGCTCGTGGTCAGCACCAGCGCGGGCGACGCGGTGTCGAGCACGTAGGCGATGCGTTCGGCCGGATGGTCGGGATCGATCGGCACGTACCCGGCGCCCGCGTGCAGGATCGCGTACATGCCGACGAGTAGTTCGAACGAACGGCGCATCGACAGGGCGACGAGGTCGTCGGGACCGACGCCGCGAGATGACAGGTGCCGGGCCAGTGTCGTGACCCGCGCGTGGAATTCGGCGTAGCTGAGCGTCTCACCGTCGAATTCGAGTGCCACCGCGTCCGGGGTCCGGCGCACCTGCGCCTCGAATTCGGTGACGAGTGTCTCCACCGGCGCGAATTCGGTGCGGAGCACCGGGGCGGCCACGCCGAGCGCGTCGTCGAGCAACTGTTCGAGTACCGCGCCGAGTGCGCCGTCCCCGGCGTCGAGCAGCGACGGCAGTTGCCCGGAGATGACGACCGGAACCAGCGCGTCGGGTCCGAGACCGCCGCCCATGGCCTCGGACAGCAGGGTGATCTCCGAGGCGAGCGCGCCGTAGCTGACGCCGATGCCGTCGTGGCGCAGCGCCACCCGGTCCGGCGCGAGTTCGGCGACGGTGCCGATCAGTCCGGGCAGGTCGTCGATGCCGTACGCGCGTCGCAGCGCCGGATGGTTGTACAGCGTGGTGCGATTGCCGAGCCCGCTGGATGTGACCGATTCCGCTGGGGACATCAGCAAATTCCTTCCGAGTCGATTTCCGGGTGGCCGAGCGCGGCGACCGACCGCGCGTCATCGAGCAGAGTGCGCAATGCCTCGGCGAGACCACCACCGCCGAGTGCGGCGAGAACACCGGGCACCAGCCCGGCCAGGGAGACGTTGATCAGGGCTTCCGGCTTGGCCGCCGCGCCCATGGCCTTGGCCACCGCCGTCACTTTGCCCGCCAGTTCCCGATAGGAGACGGCCTTCGCGCCGTGGGTGAACGCGATGGCCTCCGGGGCGACGCGGGCTGCGGCGGCGATGAGTTCGGGCAGGTCGTCGGTACCGCCCGCGGGGAGATCGGGGGCACGTCCGGGGCGGGTCTGTTCGGATTCGGTGCGTATATCGATGGCGCGCACGGTGACCGTCGGCTGGTCTGCGACCGCGACGAGGATCGTGAGCAGGCGCTCGGCGTAGCGCCGCACGGTCGCGGCGTCGAACAGGTCGGTGGCGTAACCGAACCTGAGGTCGATATCGGTGCGCGAGCCGTCCGGGGCGAACCGTTCGATTCCGGTGAGCTGGAGGTCGAATTTCGCCTCGCCCAGGTCGGGATCGAGCACCTCGACCTCGAGTCCCGGCAGTGCGACGGGTCCGGTGCGCATGTTCTGGAAGGTGAACATCACCTGGAACAGCGGCGTGTAGGAACTGGACCTGGTCCGGCCCATGGCCTCGACGACCTGGTCGAAGGGCACATCCGCGTGCGAGAGCGCGGCCAGATCCCGGTCCCTGGCCTGCCGGAGCAGATCCGCGAAACTCGCCTTCGGATCGACCTCGGTGCGCAGGACGACGGTATTGACGAACATGCCGATCAGATCGTCGAGTTCACGCGCGCCGCGTCCGGCGACGGGAGCGCCGATCGCGATATCGGTGGTGCCGCTGAGTTTGGCAAGCAGCACCGCGAGCGCGCCGTGGATCACGGTGAACAGCGTGGTGCCGTATTCCGCGGCGACGGCCGCCAAGCGTGCCGTCAGGTCGGCGTCCGCCCGGAAATCGACGAATCCGCCGCGCGCGGCACGCCGCGCGCGCCGCGACCGATCGGTCGGCAGCGGCAGTACTTCTGGCAGACTCGCCAATTCTTTTGTCCAATAGCCCAGTTGACGCACCAACAGACTGCGGGGATCGGACGGTCCGCCCAGCAGCCTGCGTTGCCACTCACTGTAATCGGAGTACTGCACATCGAGTGGGGCGAATGCGGGGGATTCACCCCGGGCGCGGTCGAGATAGGCGCGCACCAGATCGCGCGTCATCGGGGCGACGGAGTAGCCGTCGGCGGCGATGTGGTGCAGCACGACCACGAGAACGAACTCGTCGGCGGCGGTCTCGAACAGGATCGCCCGCACCGGCGGCGCGGCCGTGACATCGAATCCGATGGCGACGAATTCCCGGATGCGCGCGGTGAGGTCACCGGGCGGCACGGGCACCGGGGTCGGATCGACCCGCACCGCAGAGGCGGGCAGCACCTCCTGCACCGGGCCGTTGTCGGTGTCCGGGTACCGGGTGCGCAGGATTTCGTGCCGGTCGACCACGTCGGTGATCGCCGCGGTGAGCACGGCCGTGTCCAGTTCGCCGGTGAGACGGATGGCCACCGGGATGTTGTAGGCGGCCGAATCCGGTGCGAGCCGGTTGAGTACCCACATCCGCTGCTGGGCGGGCGCGGGCGGCACCGGGCCGGTGCTCGCGCGCCGGACCAGCGGGGGTCCGGCCTCCTCCGGGTCCAGGCGCGCGACCGCCTCGGCCAGCGCACCCACCGTCGGCGCGTCGAAGACCGCGGCCACCGGCACCCGCACGCCGAGCGCGGCGCCCAGACGGGCCACCACCGTGGTCGCGAGCAGTGAATTGCCGCCGAGTGCGAAGAAATCGTCGTCGATGCCGACCGCGTCTCGGTCCTTGTGATCTCGTCGCAGTGCATCGATGCCGATGACCTCGGCGAAGACTGCCGCGACCGCGCGCTCGGATGCCGTGACGGGGGCGCGGAAGGCCGCTTCGAGGAAAACCGGTTCGGGCAGCCGGGCCCGGTCGACCTTGCCGTTGGCGTTGAGCGGGAGTTCGGCCAGCGTGACGACGGTGGCGGGAACCATATAGGCGGGCAGTTCGGCCGCGATGGCCCCGCGCAGGTCCGGACCGCCGACGGCGTGCGCACCGACCGCCGCGTAGGCGACAAGACGTGTGCCCGCCCGCTCGTCCCGGTGCGCCACCGCGACGGCGGCGCGCACCGACGGCTGGCGCCGCAGAGCTGTCTCGACCTCGCCGAGTTCGATGCGGAAGCCGCCGATCTGGACCTGGAAATCGGCGCGCTCGAGGTATTCGAGCGTGCCGTCCGGACGCCACCGGACGATATCCCCGGTCCGGTACATCCGGGATTCGGAGTCGTGGGAGTTCGCGACGAAGGGATTCGCGACGAAGCGCTCGGCGGTCAGCGCGGGCCGGTTCCGATAGCCGCGCGCCAGCTGGCTGCCTGCCAGGTACAACTCGCCCGAGACCCCGACGGGCACCGGCCGCAGCGCGGCATCGAGGACGTACACCCGGCTGTTCCAGGCGGGTGTACCGATGGGTACCGAGTACCCGGGATCGTGATCCACCTCGAACGCGGTGATGGAGACGGCGGCCTCGGTGGGGCCGTAGAGATTCCACAGGCGGGTGCCTTCGCCCGCCGCGCGCCGGAATTCGATCGCCGTCGCGGGTGGCAGCGCCTCACCGATCGCGAGCACGTGCCGCAGCGTGGCGGGCAGCGGTCGCGTCGGATCGACGGCGGGCAGCAGCCCGATCAGCGAGGGCACCGCGTGCAGCACACTCACCCCGTACCGGTCCATGAGCGCGCGCAGCCGGTCGGGCTCGCGTTCGGTGCCGGGCTCGGTCACGATCAGCCGTCCGCCGGTGGTCAGCGGCGACCAGAACTCCCACACCGACAGATCGAAGGTCGCGGGGGTTTTCAACAGGACGGTGTCGTGCGGCCCGAGGAGGAAAGTGTCGCGCAACCACGCGAGTTGGTTGACGATCGCCGCGTGCGAGACGGTCACGCCCTTGGGCAGGCCGGTCGAACCGGAGGTGAAGATGACATAGGCCGGATGTTCGGGCCGCAACGGGCGGATCCGGTCGGCGTCGTCGATCGGGTCGGCGGTGTGGTTCGCGAGATCGAGACGGTCGATCTCGAGTACCGGTGCCGCGGTGCGCACCGCACCGGCGTCCGCGCTGGTCGTGAGGACGCAGACCGGGTCGGCCGTCTCGACGATGTGGGCGATGCGGTCGGCGGGGTGGTCCGGATCGATGGGTACGTAGGCGCCACCCGCCCGCACCACCGCGTACATGGCGACGACCAGTTCGATCGAACGGCGCACGGCCAGCACCACCGTGGCCTCGGGACCGACCCCGTCGGCGATGAGTCTGCGGGCCAGCCGGTTGACCGCGGCGTCGAATTCCGGGTAGCCGAGCGTCCGTTCGGTGGCCGCGTCGACCAGCGCGACCGCGCCCGGCGCCCTGGCCGCCCCGGCGGCGGACAGGTCGGCGAGCGTGGTGGCCCGCACCGGATGCGCGGTCCGGTTCCAGCCGCGCAGCAGTCGTTCCCGGCCGGTCTCCCCCAGCAGGTCGATATCGCCCGCCGCCGTGGTCGGCCGCGCGGCAGCCGTGACGAGGACCCGGCGCAGCTGATCGGCGATGCGGTGCGCGGTGGCGGGTTCGAACAGGTCGGTGGCGTAACCGAGGGTGAGTTCGATTCCGGCGGGCGCGCCTTCGGCGTCGTAGTGATCGACCGCGAACAGGTGCAGGTCGAATTGGGCTATCCCGCTGTCGAATTCGATCGGAATGAGCTCGAGTCCCGGTAGCCGCAGCACCGGGCGCTCGTGGTTCTGGAACGAGTAGCCGACCTGGAACAGCGGATGCCGCGCGGTCGAGCGTTCCGGATTCAGCACTTCGACCAGACGCTCGAACGGGACGTCGGCGTGGGAGAAGGCCGCGACGTCGGCGGCGCGCACCCGCCCGAGCAGATCATCGAAGGATTCCGCGCCGTCGACCCGGGTGCGAAGGACCAGGGTATTGACGAACATGCCGATGACGTCGTCGAATTCGGCCTCGCCACGGCCCGCGATCGGGGTGCCGAGTGCGATATCGGCGGAACCGGACAGGCGCGCGAGCAGAGCCGCGAACGCCGCCTGGACGACCATGAACAGTGTCGCGCCTCGGGCTCGCCCGACCGAGACCAGCGCGGCGTGCAACTCGGCGTCGACCGTCCACTCGACCTTCGCGCCGCGCAGACTCTGGTGCGGCGGACGCGGGTGATCTGTAGGCAGGGTCAGTTGATCGGGCAGTCCGGCCAGCGTCTCGGACCAGTACCCGATCTGCTCGGACGCCAGTGAGGCCGGATCGGTCTCCGCACCGAGCAGTTCCCGTTGCCACAGTGCGTAATCCGCGTACTGCATCGGCCGCGGCGACCAGGACGGGGCGCGGTCGTCGAGCCGATCGCCGTAGGCCGTGACGAGATCCCGGACGAAGGGGGTGAGCGAGGAGCCGTCGGCGGCGATGTGGTGCAGGACGGCCGCCAGCACGTATTCCGTGCTCTCCTGGCCGCCGATCCGCCACAGCCGCAGGCGGATCGGCACTTCGGCCGTGACGTCGAAGGTGGTGGCGGCGAGTTCGGCGATCCGGTCCGGCAGTTCCGCCTCGGTCACCTCGATCGGGTACAGCGCGGGAACCGCCTGCCCGACGGGCACGATCAGCTGTGTCGCGATCCCGTCGACCTCCGGGTACCTGGTGCGCAGTGATTCGTGCCCGGCGATCACGTCACCGAGCGCGGCCTGCAACGCGGCCACCCGTACCGTGCCCGAAAGCCGCAGCGCGAACGGGATGTTGTATGCGGTCGACGCGCCGTCGAACCGGTTGAGGAACCACATGCGCTGCTGGGCGGGCGAGAGCGGGATGAGGTTCGGGCGCGCGCCCGCCGACGGCGCTGGCCTGGTGCGTCCGGAAGTTTCGGCCGCGCTCACCGCGGCCGCGAGGTCGGCGACCCGCGGTGTCTCGAACAGCATCCGGACCCCGACCGAGCGATCGAGAGCCGCGCCGACGCGGGCGACGGCCTTGGCCGCGAGCAGCGAGCTGCCGCCGAGTTCGAAGAAGTCGTCGTCGGCGCCGATCTGTCGGTCCCCCACCGGAATACCGAGTACCTCGGCGAAGACACCGGCGACGATCTCCTCGGCGAGGGTCGACGGCGCACGGTAGGCGGTGCTGTCGAACAGCGGTGCGGGCAATGCGGCGCGATCGAGTTTCCCGTTGACGGTCAACGGAATCCGGTCGACGACCACGATCGCCGCGGGCACCATGTGTTCGGGCAGTCGCCCGGCGACCCGCTGGCGCAGGGCCGCGACATCCACGGGACGCGACGGTGTCCGCACCACGTAGCCGATCAGCCGGGGTTCGTCGGCGAGGTCGGTGCGCACGACCACCACGGCCTCACCGATATCGGGTGCGCCCGCGTCGAGCAGCGCGGCCTCGATCTCACCGGGTTCGATACGGAATCCGCGCAGGTTGACCTGTTGGTCGGCGCGGCCGAGGTATTCCAGTTCGCCGTCGGCGGTCCAGCGGGCGAGATCGCCCGAACGGTAGGCCGGTGAACCGTCGCTCGCGTAGGGGTCGGCGACGAACCGGCCCGCGGTCAGACCGGGACGTCCCAGGTAGCCGCGCGCGAGCTGGCCACCGGAGACATAGATCTCGCCGGGGACGCCGACCGGCGACGGGCGCAGCCTGGCGTCGAGTACCCGCACGACCAGCCCGGGAATCGGGCCGCCGATGACGCTCGCCGCGCCGTGACCGGGTTCGATCGGCCGGTAGGAGACGTGCACCGTGGTCTCGGTGATGCCGTACATGTTCACCAGGCGCGGCGCGTCCGGGTATCGGGCGAACCAGCCGTCCAGGCGCGCCGGTTCCAGTGCCTCGCCGCCGAAAACGACCGAACGCAAGGCGAATTCGGCGGGTTCGCGCGCGGCGTCGGCGGCGATCAGCTGGTAGAACGCCGAGGGCGTCTGGTTCAGCACCGTCACCCGCTCGCGGATCAGCAGTTCGCGGAACTGCTCGGGCGAGCGCGAGGTGAAGTAGTCGACCACGACGAGCAGGCCGCCGTTGAGCAGCGCGCCCCACACCTCCCAGACCGAGAAGTCGAAGGCATAGGAGTGGAACATCGTCCACACGTCGGAGGGGCCGAAGTCGAACCGGTCGGCCGTGTTGTCGAGCAGGCGGAGCAGATTGAGGTGCGGGACGACCACGCCCTTGGGTTTGCCGGTGGAACCCGAGGTGTAGATGACGTAGGCGGTGTGCGCGGGCAGCAGCGGCGCGCGGCGATCGGCGTCGGTCAGGGGGGACGCGTCGATGTCGACGAGGTTCGGCGCGGCCACATCGAGTATCGGGCCGCCGAACCAGTCGCGCGGCAGGCCGGTCGCGGCGCTGCCGATGGCGCAGATCGGCAGCGCGTCGTCGAGCATGTACTCGATCCGGTCCGCCGGATAGTTCGGGTCGACGGGCAGGTACCCGCCGCCCGCCTTGAGCACCGCGAGCAATGCCACGATCAGTTCGGCCGTACGCGGGAGCGCCACCGCGACCAGCGTTTCCGGGCCGACGCCCGCCGCGACCAGTCGACGGGCGAGACGGTTGGACCAGGCGTCGAGTTCGGCGTAGGTCAGCGTGTCCGAGCCGGAGCGCACCGCGAGCGCCGACGGATCGATGGCGGCGGCCGAGGCGAAACGATCGGCGACGGTTCCGGCCGGAGCCAGCGCCGCCACACCGGCGCGGGACCAGTCGTAGAGGGCGCGGTGCTGTTCTTCGGCGCTGAGCAATTGGATATCGCCGACGACGACCGTGGCGTCGGCGGCGATGGCGGCGAGCACCTGGGTGAAGCGGCGCGCGAGCACCGCGATGGTGCCCGCGTCGAACAGGTCGGTCGCGTAGACGATCTCGATATCCATGCCGTCGGCGCGGCTGCCCGCGTCGTCGGATTCGACCACGGTGAGCTGGAGGTCGAATTTCGCGGCGACGGTGTCGAATTCGACCGGGGCGACGACGAGTCCGGCCGTCTCGAGAGCGGGCAGCGCGAAATTCTGCCAGCTCAGCGCCACCTGGAACAGCGGGTGCCGGTTCTGCGCCCGCGCGGGCGCGATCAGCTCGACGATCTGCTCGAACGGCAGATCCGCGTGCGAGAGCGCGTCGAGATCCGCACCGCGCACCGTGTCGAGAATGGTTTCGAAGCGGGCCCTCGGGTCGATGTCGGTACGCAACACCAGGGTGTTGACGAACATGCCGACCAACCGGTCGAGTTCGGCCTCGCCGCGACCGGCGACCGGGGTTCCGATCGCGATATCGCTCCCGCCCGACAGCCTGGCGAGCAGCACCGCGAGCGCGGCGTGCACCGTACTGAACAGGGTCGTCTCGCGTTTGCGCGCCAGTTCGCGCAATTCGCTGTGCAGGTCGGAATCGATGCGGAACCGGTGGGCGGAACCGCGGAAACTGGTGGCGATCGGACGCGGACGATCGGTGGGCAGGTCGAACGGTTCGGGAATGCCGGCGAGCGCGCGCCGCCAGAACTCCCGCTGGCGGTGCGCGGTGGAGCCGGGATCGTCGGCGTCGCCGAGCATGTCGAGTTGCCACAGGGTGTAGTCGGCGTATTGCACCGGCAGCGGGGCCCATTCGGGCGCGACGCCCGCGCTCCTGGCCGCGTAGGCCGACAGCAGATCCGTCGCCAGCGACGCCAGCGAGAAGCCGTCCGCGCTGATGTGGTGCAGCACCAGCACGAGAACATGGTCGGCCGGGGACAGCTCGAACAGGTTCGCGCGCAGCGGCACGTCCGCGGTGAGGTCGAAAGTCCCTGCGGCGCAAGCGTCGAGCCGTCCGGCCAGTTCGGCCTCGGTGATCGCCTCGTGGCACAGCGGCACAGCTGCCTGTCCGGCGGGGACGATCACCTGCTCCGCGCCGTCCGCGCCCGCCGGATAGCGGGTGCGCAGCGGTTCGTGGCGGCCGATCACATCGGCCAGCGCCGCCCCGAGCGCCTCGGTGTCGAGCTGCCCGGTCAGCCGCAGGGCGACGGGGATGTTGTCGACCGCGTCGCCGGGGCCGTCGGCCGTGTCGGCGAGGAAACGGTTGAGGAACCAGAGCCGCTGTTGTGCGGGCGCGAGCGGAATCCGTTCGGGGCGCGGTCGGGCGGTGAGGGCGACCCGCGCGCCGTCACCGCGCAGCAGGTCGGCGTAGTCGGCCAGCGCCGCCACCGTCGACGCGTCGAACAGCGCGCGCACCGGCACCCGCGCGTCCACGGCCGCGCCGAGCCGCGCGGCGACCCTGGCCGCGGACAGCGAATTACCGCCGAGCGCGAAGAAATCGTCGTCGAGGCCGATCCGGCCCGCGTCCGATTCCGAATCGAGGATTTCGGCGAAGACCCGCGCGACGGTGCGCTGTGTCGCGGTCACCGGGGCGCGGAAGACCACCGGTTCGAGATCCGGTGCGGGCAGGGCCCTGCGGTCCAGCTTGCCGGAGGCGTTGACCGGGAATTCCGCCAGCACCACCAGGGCGGCGGGGATCATGTAGTCCGGTAGTCGACGCGTCAGCGCGGCACGCACCGCGACCGGATCCAGGCCGGGCTCGCGCGCGACGAGGTAGCCGACAAGCCGGGTGCCCTCGTGCACGACGACGGCGGCCTGCGCGACGCCGTCGACGGCGGTGAGCGCCGCCTCGATCTCGCCGAGTTCGATCCGCAGACCGCGCAATTTCACCTGGAAATCGGTGCGGCCCAGGTATTCCAGTTCGCCGTCGCGCCGCCACGCGGCCAGATCACCGGTTCGGTACATGCGCGCACCCGGTGCGCCGAACGGGTTCGCCACGAAACGGTCGGCCGACAGATCCGCCCGTCCGACGTATCCGCGCGCCAGCTGGGCGCCCGCGAGATACAGCTCGCCCGCCACACCGGCCGGGACCGGACGCAACCGGCCGTCGAGGACGTACACCCGCGTATTGGCGACCGGCACGCCGATCGGCACGGTGTCGATATCGGCCTCGGTCACCTCGTGGTGGGTGACGTCGACCGCCGCTTCGGTCGGCCCGTAGAGGTTCAGGACCCGCGCGCCGGTCGCGCGCCGCAAGCGGTGGGCGGGTTCGGGCGCGAGCGCCTCCCCCGAGGAGAACACCAGACGCAGGTCGGCGCAGTCCGCGACGGCGGGTTCGGCGACGAACACCGACAGCATCGACGGCACGAAATGCGCCACGGTGACCCGTTCGCGCCGGATGACCTCGGCCAGGTAGCCGGGATCACGGTGGCCGTCGGGCGCGGCAACCACCAGGCGCGCGCCGCGTTGCAGGGGCCAGAAGAACTCCCAGACCGACACGTCGAAAGTGGCGGGGGTCTTCTGGAGTACGGCGTCGTCCGGGGTGAGCGGGTAGGCGTCCTGCATCCACACCAGCCGGTTGACGATCGCCGCGTGCGAGACGACGACGCCCTTGGGGCGGCCGGTCGATCCGGAGGTGAACAGCACGTAGGCGGCGTGATCGGGGCGAATCGGGCCCGCCAGGTCGCTGTCGGACAGCGGGGTGTCCGGGTAGTCGGCGGTGTCGAACCCGTTCACGTCCAGTACGGCCCAGTGCCCGCCGCCGACCGGCCAGTCGACGTCGTCCTCGGTACGGCTCAGCACGCAGACCGGCCGCGCGCCCGACAGCACGTCCTCGATGCGTTCGGCCGGATATTCGGGGTCGAGCGGGACGTAGGCCGCGCCCGCCGCCAGCACGGCGTACAGGGCGACGACGAGATCGGCCGAGCGGTGCATGGCCACGGCCACGGTGCGATCGGGGCCCGCGCCGATCGAGATCAACAGCCGGGCAAGGCGATTGACCCGGCTCGCGAATTCGGCGTAGGTGAGCGATATCTCGTCGCAGGTGAGCGCGACCGCGTCCGGGGTACGCAGGCGCTGCGCCTCGAACAGCGAGACCAGGGTGGCGGCGGGGTCGATCGGGCGGGAGGTGGCGTTCCAGGTGTCGAGCAGTCGGGTGCGCTCGGTGTCCGAGAGAGTGTCGATCCGTTCGATCGGCGTTCCCGGGTCGGCGGCGACCGCGTCGAACACCCGCAGCAGCCGGGTGGCGAAGGAGGCGATGGTCTCCGGGTCGAACAGGTCGGTCGAATACTCGAAGACGGCGTCGATGCCACCGGCGCCGAGGTCTTCGCGCAGTGTCAGTTGCAGGTCGAATTTGGCTGTGCCGCTGTCGATCTCCAGTTCCGAGACGGCGAGCCCGGCCAGATCCAGGCTGGTCCGCGCGGTGTTCTGGAAATCGAGCATCACCTGGAACAGCGGGTGACGCGCCGTGGACCGCCGCGGATCGAGCGCCTCGACCAGACGCTCGAACGGGACGTCGGCGTGTTCGAAGGCGCGCAGGTCGGCGTCGCGCACCGCCGCGAGCAGGTCGGCGAAGGCACTGTCGGGGCGCACCCCGGTACGCAGGACCAGGGTGTTGACGAACATGCCGACCAACTCGTCGATGGCCCGGTCACCGCGACCGGCCACCGGTGTGCCGATCGGGATGTCGCGCTGTCCGGACAGCATCGCCAGCAGTACCGCGAAAGCGGTGTGGCACACCATGAACAGCGACGCGTTGGCCTCGGCCGCGACGGCTTCCAGCCGACGATGGGTCCGCGCGTCGACGGTGAAACCGTGCCGCGCGCCCCGGCCGGAGGCGACGGGCGGGCGCGGGCGATCGGTCGGCAGCGTGAGCACCTCGGGCAGCTCGGCGAGTTCGGCCGACCAGAAACCGAGCTGGGAGGCGATCGGCGAGTCCGGATCGTCCTCGGAGCCGAGCGTATCCCGCTGCCACAGGGTGAAATCCGCGTACTGCGCGGGCAGCGGCGACCAGTCGGGCGTTGCTCCTCCGTGCCGAGCGGCGTAGGCGCGCATCAGGTCTCGGGTCAGCGGTGTGATGGACCAGCCGTCGGCGGCGATGTGATGCATGGAGACGACGAGCACGTGTTCGGCGGGATCGATCCGCAGCAGCGCCAACCGGATCGGTGGCTCGATGTCCACCGCGAACGGCACGGCGGCCGCCGCCGCGACGCGTTCGCTCAGTCGCGCCGCCGCGACGGGTTCGGGGGTGAGGTCGAAGGTCACCGCGTCGGCGGCGAGCACTTCCTGGCGCGCGATCCCGTCGACGGCGGGGTATCTCGTGCGCAGCGTCTCGTGCCTGGCGACCAGATCCGCCACAGCCGAGGTCAGTGCCGGGTGATCGAGCGCACCGCGCAGCCGCATCGCCGCGACGAGATTGTTCGCGACGGAATCACCGTCGAGCTGGTTCAGGAACCACATCCGCTGCTGGGCATACGACAGCGGCACGGTCTCCGGTCTGGGCCCGGCGACCAGCGCGGGACGGACCGGCGTGGCGCCGGGTTCGGGCAGTTGCCCGGCCAGCGCGCCGACCGTGGGTCGTTCGAACAGCATGCGGACCGGGACGTCCGCGCCGATCGCCGCCGCCAACCGGGCCGCGATCTGGGTCGCCACCAGCGAATTCCCGCCGAGTGCGAAGAAATCGTCATCGAGCCCGACCCGGTCCAGGCCGAGCACCCCGGCGAATTCGGACGCGACCAGCCGTTCGTAGTCGGTCTCGGGGGCACGGTAGGTCACGGCGGCCAGTACCGGTTCCGGCAACGCCGCGCGATCGAGTTTGCCCGAACTCGTCAACGGCATCGCCGCGAGCGGGACGAACGCGCCGGGCACCATGTACGAGGGCAGCACCTCGCGCAGCCGCTCCCCCAGCACCGCGCCGACCCGGGCGGCGTCGAGATCGGTCACCACGTACGCGACCAGCAGTTCACCCGCGGGGCCGGTGTGGACCCGCACCGCGGCCGCCGTGACAGCGGCGTCGGTGAGCAGCGCGGCCTCGATCTCGCCGAGTTCGATGCGCTGGCCGCGCAGTTTCACCTGGGAGTCGCCGCGTCCGAGATATTCCAGCGCACCGCGACGGTTGCGGCGCACCAGATCACCGGTCCGGTACATCCGCGCGCCCGCCGGACCGTACGGGTCGGCGACGAAACGTTGCGCGGACTGGCCGGACCTGCCGTGGTATCCGCGCGCCACCTGCACGCCGGACAGATACAACTCGCCCACCACCGAATCGGGCACCGGGCGCAACCGCGCGTCCAGCACCAGGACTCGGCTCTCGGCGACGGGCCGACCGATCGGCACCGGGCCGGTGGCCCGCACGTCGACGGGGGCGTGGGTGGCGTGCACGGTGAATTCCGTCGGGCCGTACAGATTGTGCAGTTCGGCGCGGCATACCGCCGCGAAGGCCGCCGCGGCTTCGCCGGTCATCGCCTCGCCCGCGACGAAGACCGTCCGCAGCGAGGTGAGCGCGGCGGGCGCGGCGACGGCGGCGAACACCGTCAGCATGGACGGCACGAAGGAGGTCATCGTGACCCGATGCGCCGCGATGGTCGAAGCGAGGTAGGCGGTGTCGCGGTGCCCGTCGTGTTCGGCGACGACCAGTCGCGCACCCTTGGTGAGCGGGGCGAACAGTTCCCACACCGAGACGTCGAAGGTCGCCGGGGTCTTGAACAGCACGCTGTCGGCGGGACCGATCGCGTATTCGTCGGCGATCCAGCGCACCTGGTTCGCCACCGACCCGTGCTGGACCGCGACACCCTTGGGAAGTCCGGTCGACCCGGAGGTGAACAGGAGGTAGGCCGTATTGGCCGACCGCAGCGGACCGAGCCGCTCGCTGTCGCGCACCGGCCCGTCATCGCCGTTCCGGTCGATCCCGTCGACCACCAGCACCGGAACCTCGGGGTCATCGATATCCCAGCCGTCGGCCGCGCGCGTCAGCACACAGACCGGTCCCGCCTGCGCCAGGACCCGCGCCAAGCGTGCGCCCGGCTGGTCGGGGTCGACCGGCACATACGCGCCGCCCGCCGTGAGCACCGCGTAGACGGCGGTGACGAATTCCGCCGAGCGCCGCATCCCGAGCACGACCCTGGTCTCCGGACCAACACCGGCACCGATCAGCATGCGCGCCAAGCGGTTCACCTCGGCGGCGAACTCGGCGTAGGTGTAGACGCGATCACCGTCGACGAGGGCGACGGCGTCGGGAGTGCGGTTCACCTGGCCCGTGAAGGCGTCCAGGACGGTGATTTCCCCGCGCTCGGACATGCGGTCGAGCAGGGGCAGGTTTCCGACCACGGCATCCACGTCGCCGATGCTGTTGCCAGGGGAGGCCGCCGAACCGCCACGCACACCACGCTCGACCTCATCGAGCAGCGACACATCACCGATGACGGCGTCCGGTACGGACTTACCGAGAGCGATCAGGCGGGCGCGTTCGACCTCGTCCAGCAGCGGCAGGTCACCGACTACCGCATCCACGTCTGCGACGAGCCCTCCGAGCAGTCGCAGCAACCACCCTGACAGCTCCACGATCGTCTGTGCGTCGAAAAGGTCGGTGGCGTAGGCGAATTCCGCGGGCACGGGGTCCGCGCCGGTGAATCCGCCGGTGACGGTGAGCTGGAGATCGAATTTGGTCACGCCGGTGTCGATGACCTCGGTGGACACCGTCAGACCCGGCAGCGCGAATTCGATCGCGGCGGCGTTGTCGAAGGCGAGCATCACCTGGAACAGCGGGTGTCTGGCCTGCGAGCGCATGGGGTTGATCGCTTCGACCAACTGCTCGAACGGCAGATCGGCGTGGCCGTAGGCCGCCAGATCGGTGTCGCGTACCCGCGCGAGCAGCGCGGAGAACGGTTCGGCCGGGTCGACGGCGGTCCGCAGCACGAGCGTGTTGACGAACATGCCGATGAGTTCGTCCAGGGCCCGCTCACCGCGGCCGGCGACCGGAGTGCCTATCACGATGTCGGTGCCCCCGGTGATCCGGGACAGCAGCGCGGCCAACGCGCCGTGCAACACCATGAAGGCCGAGACACCGTGCGCCCGCGCGACATCGGTGATTCCGGCGACCAACTCGCCCGGCATCTCGAACCGGTGCACCGCACCGCGCCCCGACGCGGTGGCGGCACGCGCGCGGTCGACGGGCAGGTCGAGTTGTTCCGGTGCGCCCGCGAGGGTTTCGGTCCAGTACGCCAGCTGCCGGGACAGCGGCGCGTCCGCGTCGTCGGGTGCGCCGAGTACCTCGCGATGCCACAGGCTGTAGTCCGCGTACTGCACCGACAGCGGCGACCACTGCGGTTCGACGCCGCGGCAGCGAGAGCCGTAGGCGCGCATCACGTCACGGGCGAGCACACGCAGCGAGAGGCCGTCCGCGGCGATGTGGTGCAGGACCAGCGCGAGCGCGACACCGCCGTCGTCCACGGTGAGAATTCGCACCCGGAAGGGGATCTCGCGTTCCAGGTCGAAACCGGTCGCGGCGAAGGCGGACAGTTCCCGATCCAGTGCCGCGGCGGCGATGGTCTCCGGCTCGTCGGTCACCACCACCTCGGGCACGATCTGCTGCGCGGCGACACCGTCGGGATGGCCGATCGGCAGCGCGGGGAACAGCGTGCGCAGAATCTCGTGGCGTTCGACCACGTCACCGATGGCCGAACGCAGCGCGGACAGGTCGACCTCCCCGCGCATTCGCACGACGAAGGGCATGTTGTACCCGGCCCCGGCCCGTTCGAAGCGGTTCAGGAACCAGATGCGCTGCTGCGCGGGTGAGAGCGGCACCAGCGGCGGCCTCGGGCGCGCCCGCAGCCGCGCGGTGGTGGCGATACCACCGCTGCCGCCCGCGGCCTCGATCAGTTCGGCGAGTTCGGACACCGTGGTCGCGGTGAACAATTCGCGCACCCCGAGCAGGCAGCCCAGTTCGGCGCTCAATCGCGCGGCCACCCTGGTCGCCACCAGGCTGTTGCCACCGAGTGCGAAGAAATCGTCGTCGAGGCCGACCCCTTCGCGGCCGAGCACATCGGCGAAGGCCGACGCGACGGCCCGCTGCACCGCCGTGACCGGTGCGCGGTACTCGATCGCGGCCCGTTCCGGCGCGGGCAGCGCGGCGCGGTCGAGTTTGCCGGAGGCGTTGACCGGCAGCGCGTCGAGTACGACGTAGGCCGAGGGCACCATGTAACCGGGCAGCGCGCGTGTCGCGGCGGCGCGCAGGTGGGCGGCCGACACCGTGCCCGGTTCGGATTCCACCGCGTAGGCGACCAGTTGTTCACCCGCGCCCGCGTCGTCGCGGACGACGACCACCGCGCGCACCACCGAATCCACGGCGCCGAGCACCGCTTCGATCTCGCCGAGTTCGATCCGCAGGCCGCGCAGCTTCACCTGGAAGTCGGTGCGGCCCAGGTATTCCAGTTCACCGTTGGCATTCCAGCGCACCAGATCACCGGTGCGGTACATCCGCGCGCCGATCGGGGACGGGCCGTCCGGTCCGGCGAAGGGGTCGGGGAGGAAGCGTCCGGCGGTGAGTTCGGGTCGCGCGAGATAACCCCGAGCGAGCTGTACCCCCGACAGATACAGCTCACCCGGAGCTCCGATCGGCGCGGGCCGCAGCCGCGAATCGAGCACGTAGAGCCCGGTATTGAATACCGGTGCGCCGATCGGCACCGAGACGGTGTCGGCGTCGGTCACTTCGTGGAAGGTGACGTCGACCGCGGCCTCGGTGGGTCCATAGAGGTTGTGCAGCGTCGCACCCGTCAGCACGCGCAGACGTTGCGCCAGCGGCGCGGGCAGCGCCTCGCCGGAGGCGAATACCGCACGCAGCGAGGTGGCGCATTCGATATCCCGGTGCGCGAGGAACGCCTCCAGCATCGAGGGTACGAAATGCGCGATGGTCACGCCGTATTCGGCGATGACCGCACGCAGGTAGGCCGGGTCGCGGTGCCCGTCGGGTGCGGCGAGCGCGAGGACCGCGCCGATCTGCAAGGGCCAGAAGAATTCCCAGACCGACACGTCGAAGGTGGCCGGGGTCTTCTGGAGCACCACGTCGTCGGCGGACAGCCGGTAGGTCCGCTGCATCCACACCAGCCGGTTCACGACGGCCTCGTGGGTGATCGTGACGCCCTTGGGCAGTCCGGTCGAGCCGGAGGTGAACAGGATATAGGCGGGATGGGCCGGTCGCAGCGCCGCGAGACGCTCGCCGTCGCGGATCGGTGCGTCGGAGAATTCGGCCAGGTCGAGCTGTTCGACGTAGACCAGCGGAGTTCCGGAAAGTTCTGATATGTGCGAGGTTTCGGTGGCGAGCACACAGACCGGGCGGGCGGTGGCGAGAATGTGCGCGGTGCGTTCGACGGGATGGTCCGGATCGAGCGGCAGGTACGCGCCACCCGCCGCCAGTACCGCGTACATCGCGACGACCAGATCGGTCGAACGCCGCAGGTGCAGCGCCACCACCGTCTCCGGACCGACACCGGAGGCGATCAGATGGCGCGCCAGCTTGTGGACGCGTTCCGCGAGTTCGCGATAGGTCAGGTTCGGCTCGGAGGCGGCGCGCAGCGCGAGCGCGTCCGGGGTGCGGGCGGCCTGCGCGTCGAACATCGACACCAGCGTCACGGGTACGCCGGTGCCTTCGTCGACCGCGGCGGCCACGTCGAAGGCGGTGGCGTTCCAGATCCTGGTGCTCACCTCGACTTCCAGTTCCGTCGCGACCGCGATGTCGACGACCGCGTCGTCGAGATCGGCGTCGGCGAGCCGCCGCAGGTAGCTCAGGAAGCGTGCGTGATGTCGGGCGAGGTCGTCGTCGGCGTAGAGATGCGGATTCGCCTCGAAATCCACGTGCACACTGTCGCGTTCGCCGTAGTAGACGTTGAGACTCAGATCTTCCACCGGACCGGTGGACAGCACGTGGTAGCGGCCGACGGTGTCGCCGAGCGCGAGATCGCTACGGAACAGCATGATGTTGGCGATCGGACCGAACAGCGCCCGGCGCGCGGGTCTGCCGTCGTGTTCGGCGTCGCGGCGGATGTCCTCGTGCCGGTAGCGCTGATGACGCAGCGCCCCCGCCACTTCGACCCTGGTGGCGCGCAACAGTTCACCCCAGCTCACACCATCGCCGACGGCGACGCGCAGGGGCACGATATTGGACAGCATGCCCGCCGAACGTCGCATGACCGCGGTGGTGCGCGCGGTCACCGGCAGGCTGAGCACCACGTCGTCGCGATCGGTGATCCGGCCGAGATAACCGGCGAAGGCGGCGAGCAGTACCACGGCGATGGTCGAATCCTGGCTCGCGGCAAGGCCGTCGAGCCGGTCGACGAGTCGCTGCGGCAGCGCGCGCCCGACGATCAGGTTGTTGGCCGCCCGCGGCGCGGTTCGACCGTCCAGGCTGGTCGGCGCGTCGAGCCCGGCCACCCGCTGGGCCCAGTGCGCGCGATCGGAGTCGAATCTGGCGCTGTCGCGGTAGGAGAGTTCGCCCTCGACCAGCGCCCGCACGGTGCCGGGTCGCACGGATTCGAGTTCGGTGCCTTGCGTTCTCGCGGTGTAACGCTCGGCCACGCGCATGGTGTTGGTCAGCGCGCCGAAACCGTCGAGCACGATGTGATGGGCGCGCAGGTACCAGAAATACCGCTGGTCGGCGACCCGCAGCACCGCGCCCGCGAAGAGACGGTCGCGAAGCAGGTCGACCGGTGCGCCCGCGTCGGCGCGCATCCATTCGTCGGCGGCCGCCACCGGGTCGATGTGGTCCCTGAAGTCGATGAGGGGGATGTCGATCGTCAAGGCGGGATCGACGATCTGGTGCGGAGTGCCCTCGCCCGCGCCGAGGCGGACCAGCGTCGACTCGTAGTCCAGTGCCGCTTCGCGCGAAACCTCCTCGAGCACCGCGGTATCCAGATCGCCACTGATGTCGACGTACTGCGCGATATTGATCGGCACGTCGGGATCGAGAAGTTGCGCGTACCAGAGTCCCAGTTGCGCGGGCGCGAGCGGAAACGGAATCGGCTCGGTTGTCGAGGTATCGGCGTCCGCCTTCGGCCGCGCGTTGAACCCACCCAACTCCGTACCGTGCACCAGAGCCTCCTCGTTTGGCGAAACAACTTCCGGCCGAATGTTTTCGGGCAGCATCGAGAGAGCCCGCGCCGGATCGGGCGATCCGGAATGCCGGGCGTGTGTGCCACCGGTGGGTATTCGGCGAATGCGCGGGACGCGGGTACGTCACCGACGCGGGGATCCGATTGATTACGTGAAAACGAGTTCGTGACCTCCGCGGTCACGTCCGTGGCGAACTCCTGCCGCCGACGGGTTGTGCCAAGCCCGTGATCGTTCCTCCAACTCCGCTGCCGCGACGCCGGTCCCGCGCCTCGACTGTGTTCCCTACATCACACGGAAGTGAGCCGTGCATTGCGAACACTAGGCCCAAAGTTAATAAAAAGGAACTAATTCCGGCAAAAACTTCTGGACGCTTGTTCAGATGAGCACGACGGCTCGAAACCCGAGGCAGGGCCTTACCAGAGGCCGCCGTACCGGCGACGATGTGAGTTGTCACACTCTTTGAAGTGCAGACTATGAGCCGAAACGTTGCATCTGCGTTGCATCCGCGCCCATGCGCCGATCGAGGACCCGAATCTTGGCCTCTATCTGGGCATATAGCGGGGAGTCGCGGTCGACGGTCGCCCGGTAGGCGGCCCAGGCCGTCGCGTCGTCACGCCCCTCGGGTGCCTCGGTCCACCGGCGCAGGACCCCGGAATCACCCGAACTGAGCACGGCGGTGCGCAACCGCACCCGGAGCTCGTCGCGGAGATCCACAATGCCCGGAGCGGTCGATCGGGGCAGCACGGGACCGGCGTAGAGCCGTAATGCGTAATCGACATCACCGGAATCCAGAGCGACGCGCAGTTCGTCGACATCGGTTGCGACCGGAACCCGCAGACGGTATGGGCGCGAACCGACGACGGTCGACCCGATGACCGCGCGCAAACGCGACATGGCGGCGCGGATCGTGCCGTTGTCCAGATCGGTGTCGTCGAGCAGCAACGCCAGATGGTCGGCGCCGAGACCCTCGGGATGTTCGGCCAGCAGCAACAGGATCTCGGCGTGGCGCTGCGACAACGGAACCCGGTCACCCGCGATGGTCAACTGCGGCTGGCCCAGACCCAAGACGTCGAGCCCGAGCCTGCCCGCGTCGCCCACCGCGGAGCCGCGCTCACCGTTGCGCCCCGAACCCGGTCGACCGGCACGCATGGCCGAAAGCAGCAGATCCATCTCGGCGGCGGTGGCCGCGGCCTTGACCAGGGCGAGGATTTCCGGCTTCGCCACGCGGACCCCGCCCGCGATCATCAGCACGCAGACCAACCTGCCGTCCGGATCGTGCACCGGCGCGGCGGCCCCGGTGATCTGGTGCATGCGGTGCAGGAAATGTTCCGGTCCGTGGATCCACGCCGCCCGCCCGGTGCGCACGACGAGACCGACGGCATTCGTGCCGACCCGACGTTCGCTCAGATCGTCGCCCGCGCGCAGGCCGGTCTCGGCGGCGGCGCTCACCTGCTCGGTGCCGCCGTGAATGGAGAGCACGCGGCCGAACTGATCGGAGACGACGACGATCAAACCCGTTCTGGCCGTGTCCTGCACGAGTAATTTGTCGATCAACGGCATCAGCGCGGCGACCGGATGCGCGTCGCGATAGCGCTGGAGGTCGGTACCGCGGAGGCCGCGTTCGTTCAGCACGTCCATCGGGTCGACGCCGCCCCGGACACTGCGCAACCAGGATTCGAGAACCAGGGGACGCAACAGACCGGCCAGCTGCGACAGTTCTTCACCACCCGCGCCGAGATATCCGTGTGCTTGTGCGGCATAGGCTTCGAGTGCGCCGAGTTGCGTGCCCGGTTCCACCGATTCTCTGCTGCCGCTTCGCCGTGGGTGCCGCCCACCTGCTGAATTGCTGACCATTTGCCTTTCTTTCCGCCCCAGACTGTACCGGCGAGTATTCCCAGGCAGGGGCGGTTGGAGTTCTTTGTCCGCCAGGTCACATCGCGCGGATACCGTCGGCAAATGTGACCTATTCGTCTTTCACATCAGGATGTGAGGTATCCCGCAGCGCGTTCGGCGATCATCATCACGGTGGCCTGCGGTCCCCGGCTCAGCGGCACCGGCACCACGGACAGATCGACGACGGACAACCCGGACACTCCGCGCACCCGGCACCTCGGATCGACCACCGCGCGCTCGTCCGCGTCGACGCCCATTCTGCACGTACCGGACAGATGTTGCGAGGTACCGAGATTCGCGCGCAGCCAAACCGAATCCGCACCGCCGCGCGGAATCGAGTCGATCCGCGCCCCCGGTATCCGGGCCAGCACGTCACCGGCGAGATCGACCGCGGCCGCCAGCGCGGTCCTGTCGTATTCCGCGGACAGATACCGATGCTCCAGCACCGGCGGATATCGCGGATCCGCGCCGCGCAGCCGCAGCACACCGGAGGAATGCGGGCGCATCAGCGCGACCCCGAGCCGATGGATTCCCGGCTCCGGGGTGAACGGGATCGAGTACGGGCGGATCTCGATGTCGTCGAGCGTCAGCACGTACTCCAGCGGGACACCGGGGCGGGCAGGCCCGATATCGAGTCCGTATTCGACACCGATCTCGGGATGGTCGCTGAACCAGGCACCTGTCGGCGCTTCGGAGATCACCGGAATGCCCAGCTCGCGCAGCTGCGCGGGCATACCGATCCCGGAACGCAGCAGCAATGCCGCCGATTCCACCGCGCCCGCGCACACCACGACGCGATCGGCCTCGATCGTGCCGCTGAGCTCACCGGCCCGATAGTCGACACCGACGGCCCTCGTACCGTGGAATCGAATGCGGGTCACCAGGATTCCGCCGGAGACGCTCAGATTGGGCCGCGACAGCGCGGGCAGCAGGCAGGCCGTCGCGGTTCCGATCCGCGATCCCGCCTCGACATTGCACGGGACCGGACCGAACCCGGTCGACGCGCCGGGCACGGCGTTCAGATCGGCTATCTCCGTGAAACCCGCCGCCGCGGCGGCGGAGGTGAATTCGACGCCGACGGGGGCCGGATCGGTGACGCGACGAACCGGGATCGGACCCGTCGCGCCGTGACCGGGAGCCGAACCGAAATCGTGATCGCGCTCGATATCCCGGTAGGCGGGGAGCACGGAATCGAACGACCAATTCGAGTCACCGCGCAATGGGTCACCATGTAATTCCTCGGACCAGGACGCGAAGTCGCCCGCCGGGGCCCGGACGAAATAGCCGCCGTTGATCGCGCCGGAACCTCCGAGCAAACGACCGCGCACGAGTTCGGTGACGGTGTCGGGCAGGGCGCCACCCGTCGCCAGCAACGCCCGATAACGCCAGACCCACGGCGATTCCGGACCGATGGGCATCAGATCGGCGCGCAGTACCTCCCGCGGGATCGAATCCGCGCTCCCCCACACCTGCCCCGCCTCGACCAGGCGCACGACGTGATCGGGATCCGCGCTCAGCCGCGCCGCGAGCAGGCAGCCCGCGGTGCCCGCACCGACGATCAGCGTATCGACCACGACACCATCATCCGGCCCGCCGCCTTTCGCCCTCGCGGTGGGCCACGACCCACCCGAGGCCGCGTCGCGGTCTCAGCGTCGCGGTGCGGTCGGTTTGAGGGCCTCCAGGCTGCGCGCGCGGAACGCGCCGAGCCACAGACCGGTGCCGTAGGCGATGTCGTCGACGCGCTTGTAGGCCAGATACCGGAACGGATCGAGTCCGCCCGCGTCACGATGGGTGAACCAGTCGGCCAATCCGTCGGCCACGGCCATGGTGACCGCGATGCGCCGGATCCGGCGCGAGGCCAGCATCGCCACCAGCGTCACCGGCCAGTAGTGCCTGCACATCGCCGAAGCCAGCCGCCACAGTCCGGCGAAGAACCCGCGCGAGAGATAGATCGCGGCGATTCTGGTCGGATTGTCCAATTCGGCGAAAACCCGCCGCAGACGCACCAGTGCGGTCGCGAGGGTGATCAGTCCGCCGATCAGTCCCCATTTCGACAGCGTGGCGAACAGGAACGTCGCCAGGACCGTCCAGGAGGGCACCGACAGCGGGGAGACCATACTCGGATCGTGCCGCTCGCCCAGCGGCGCGGCGCCGGTGCCGTAGAACAGCTTTCGCCCGAACCAGGCGCGGAAGGAGATGCGGTGGTCGTGGGCCACGTGGGCGGCGGGTTCGTAGCGCAGCCGCCAGCCCGCCTGCTCCAGCCGCCAGCACAGGTCGACATCCTCGGCCACCTGCATGGATTCGTCGAAACCGCCCTCGGCGAGCAGCGCGCGCCGTCGTACGAGCAGCGCCGCGCTCGGCACGTAGGAGATCACGCCGCGCGAATGCACCGCCGACTCGCGCCTGCCCAGATCCAGCGAGGAGCGGGTGTGCTCGTACCTGGCCAGCGCGTTCGACTCCGGATCGAGGGCGACGATACGCGGCGCGACCAGCGCGACCTCCGGATCGCTGAAATGCCCGAGCATCACCTCGAGCCAGCCGCTGCGCGGCACCACGTCGGAATCGAGGAAGGCGACGAATTCGGTTGTCGCGGCCCGCAGGCCCGCGTTGCGCGCGGCGGCCGGTCCCTGCTTGTCGTCGTGACGCAGCACCGTGACCTTGCAGCGGGTGCCCCGGTTGTTCGGAACCTGCACCGGCTGGTCCGACCCGTCGTCGACGACGATCACATTGTGCCCGCGCAGCACGGCCAGCAACCTGGTCAGACCGTCGGCGTTGTTGTGCAGCGGCACGATCACCGTGACGTCGTCCGGGGACGGCAGCAGACGGGGCCGCGGATTGCCGACCCCGGAGTCGAGCAGCCGTCTGGCAACAACGGCGGACTTCGGGCCGGTGACCTCGAGGTAGCCGTCACCGATCATCTCGGCGGCCTCAGGGGCAAGACGCAGCAACCGGGCAGGCGAGCCGCCGATGAGGATGCGTCCCCCGGAGTATGCGCGTACCCGAGGATCGATCCGCACCCCGAATCCGTCGGGCAGGCGATCATGGCGCATTCCTGGCATGCTAGGCGGACTTTCGCGCGCAGGCATCATCGGTACGGAAAAAAGGACGGAATTCCGCGTGATTCTGTCCGTCGAACTCTCCCCTGCTCGCGAAAATGCGTTTGCGGAATGGTTGCCAGAACTCGGTCTCTCGCCCACCGCAACGCGACGGCAATCGACGGACAGCGCCCGAACCCCGGTGCCGTCTCACAGTGCCAGCGCATCCCCGGCAATCGGGGTCGGCGACAACCGAACCCGCGACACGCACGCCGCCACGGCGAGTCGTGCCAAGAACCGAATTCCGCAACGCCCCTCCTCGGTACCGAAACCCACCGAAACCCACCGAACACGACGCGGAACCGAGGCGACGGCGCACCCCGCCGATTCCGGAAACGAGGGCACAGCCGAGCCGCGACGATCCGCACGACTGGCACAGCACCGTCCGACCGCGGGACCACCCCCGCGTCGGGCCGGACGGCCTGCGCCGCCGCGGGCGCAGAAAACCCGCGAGCGCCCCGTCGTGCTCGGACGCGCCGACGATCATCTCACCCCCGCCGGATCCCGTGAACGCTCGGATCCACGGCGTGGCGCGAAGATCCGGCCCGCGCCGCCGCGAACGGGAACGCGTGACAGCCGTCTCGACGACGCGCGCGGGACCGGACCAGGGGCCGGGGCACGCGCGGTGGGGCCGGTCTGCGGCAGCGGGACCGGACCGGGTCCGCGCACTCTAGAATTCCGGGGGTAAGCAGCTGGACAGGTTCGTGCCGGGCGTCGAGGAATCGCAGCGCCCCGCGGTGGTAGAGGTGGCATGGGAGTCGGACGAATGCAGACGAGCGGGGGCGGCAGCACACTGTCGGAGTCCGAGATCGTCGAGGCCGCGTTGCGTGTGGTGCGTGAGGACGGCGTGGAGAAGCTATCCATGCGGCGACTCTCCCGCGAACTCGGCGTCTCCCCGATGGCCCCGTACTACTACGTCGCAGACAAGCGGGAGCTGCTCGATCTGGTCGCCACCGCCGCGCTGACCGGAGTGCGCACGTCACCGCCGGATTCCGCGCCGTGGCAGCGGCGGCTGCGCGATCTCATCGACCAGATCGACGAGAAGTTGCGCAAACACCCCGGCCTCGGTGATGTGCTGATCGAGCAGATGCTCGGCAAACAGCTCGACCTGATCACCGCGATCATGGAGATCCTGTTCGACGCGGGTTTCACCGACCGCGACGTGCTCGCCGCGTATGCCACGATCCACACGTATCTGTTCGGGCGCAGCCGGGTCAATCCGCGCGACAGCGCCGCGCTGTCGGATGTGGCCCTGCCCGAGGTGGTGGCGCGGGCCGCGAAGTACCTGCCGGACCTGCGAGGCAAGTACTCCTACAACTTCGGGATGGAGGTGCTCGTCGCCGGGCTAGAGGCCCAGCTTGTCCATCGGCCGGACGCCGACGTACGATGAAACTGAAACACGTTCTAGTTTTGCCGCCACGTTCGAAAGGACGAGAGTGAACGAGCGCAGCCAGCGGGCCGCCGAAGCGAGCCACCACGAGGTCCGGTCATGACCACCGTCGAGGTACCGCACGGATCGCGTTCGGTCGTGCTGCGGGTCGCCGCCGTCATCGCCGAAACCGCCGACGCCTGCTCGATCGTCTTCGACGTGCCGGAGGAATCGCGGGACAAGTTCGAGTACAAGCCCGGACAGTTCCTGACGCTGCGGATCCCCAGCGATCTCACCGGCTCGGTGGCGCGCTGCTATTCGCTGGCCAGTTCACCGCACACCGACGACAAGCCCAAGGTCACCGTGAAACGCACGGCGGGCGGCTACGGCTCGAACTGGGTGTGCGACAACGTCAAAGCCGGTGACAGCATCGAGGTGCTGCCGCCGTCGGGCGTGTTCACCCCCAAGGATCTCGACCAGGATCTGCTGCTCTTCGGCGCGGGCAGCGGCATCACCCCGGTGATGTCGATTCTCAAATCGGCGCTCGCGCGCGGCGGCGGGCGGATCGTGCTCGTCTACGCCAACCGCGACCCCGACGGGGTGATCTTCGCGGGCGAACTCGCCGAACTCGCCGCCAAACATCCGCAGCGGCTCGTGGTCATCCACTGGCTGGAGAATCTCCAGGGGCTGCCGACCGCGGACGGACTGGCGACCCTCGTCGCCCCCTACAGCGCCTACCACGCCTTCATGTGCGGGCCGAAACCCTTCATGGACCGGGTGCACGACGCACTCGGCAGGCTCGACGTGCCGAGATCACGCACCCACGCCGAGGTGTTCAACTCGCTGGCCGGCGACCCGTTCGCCGATCAGGCCCCGGTGCGGGTCAGCGACGCGGAGGCCGCCGACGCCGCCACCGTCGAGGTGGAACTCGACGGGCAGGTGCACGAATTGAGCTGGCCGCGCACCCAGACGCTGGTCGACATCATGCTTTCCAAGGGCCTGGACGTGCCGTACTCGTGCCAGGAGGGTGAATGCGGCTCCTGCGCGTGCACGGTGCTGGAGGGCAAGGTCGAGATGGCCAATTCCGAGATCCTCGATCCCGAGGACATCGAGAACGGCTACATCCTCGGCTGCCAGGCGCGACCGGTCACCGACCACCTGAAGATCCAGTTCTGAGCCGCTACAGCGCGCGGTAGGCGGCCCGGTCGGCCGGATCCAGATGTTCGGTGGCGTAGCCGAGCGCGGTCCGGCCCATCGCGGCGGCGTGGCCGTCGAGGAAGCCGGTCAGCAGGGCCCGGTCGATCCGTTTGCCGACTTCGCGCAGCATCCAGCCCAGTGCCTTCTGGATCAGATCGCGCCGATCGGTCAGCAGTCGCTCGGCGAGCGCGAATGTCGTCGACGCGTCGCCCGCCTTGATGAAGGCGAAGGTGGTGAGCAGCGCGACCCGCCGTTCCCAGAGGGATTCGGAGCGGGCCAGTTCGAACAGCAGATCCCGTGGCCGGTCCAGCAGCCACGGGCCGAGGATGTTCTCGGCGGAGACGTCGACGAGGTCCCAGTTGTTCACCCGCCCCCGGTACACGGCGTCGAGATAGAGCCGGACCATCTCGGCCTGCGCGTCGATATCCAGCGTGCGCGGCTTCGCCGCCTTCGCGAAACGCGCGTTGAGGATGACCAGCGCCGCCAACCGATGCTCGTGCACCGCGCTGTCGAGTAGCGCGTCGATCTCGGCGAGCGGTAGCGCCGCGAACCGTTTCGCGACGGCGCGGATGGCGGGCACCCGGACACCGATGAACACATCGCCCTCGCCGTATTCGCCCGGACCGGTCTTGAAGAAGCGCCCGAGTCCGGTCGCGTCGTCGGGATCGGCCACGTCGGCCAGCGCGAGCGTCACGTCGGTGGCGGTCGGCTCGAGATCGGTCGGGCCGGGATCGGTCATCGCGAATTCCTCCTCGTCCGATCAGAGTTCGGCGCCGAGCACCCGTCCGGATTCGAAAGCCGCCGCGCCCCGGGGTAATTCGCCGGGACGGCCGCTGTTGAGCACGTGGACGGCACCGCTGCCCGTCCTGGGCCGCCCGAGCGCGTCCATCCGCCGGATGGTCTGGGCGGCAACGGCTTGCGCGCTGTCGAACAGGCGCACGCCCGCGGGCAGCGCCGCGAGGATGTCGTCGACGACGAGCGGGTAGTGGGTGCAGCCGAGCACGACACCCTCGACGTCGTCGGGTGTCTCGGCGGCAGCGGCGGCGATGGATTTCCTGGCCGCCAACAGATCTCCGCCGTCGATGGCGTCGGCGAGGCCGTGACAGGCGACGCCGATCACCTTCGCCCCGCCCCCGAATTTCGCGATCAGATCCGCTTGGTACCGGCTCGCGGTGGTGGCGGCGGTCGCCCAGACGGCCACCGAAGCGCAGACCGCGGCCGCCGGTTTGATCGCGGGCACGGTCCCGATGACCGGCACGCCGGGGCCGACCTCGGCGCGCACCTGTTCGAGCGCGGTCACACTGGCGGTATTGCAGGGCAGCACGATCACTTCCGCGCCGTGGCTCGAGGAGGTGCGCGCGGCGTCGACCACGCGGTCGATCACCCACGGCTCCGGCTTCGGTCCCCACGGCGCGCCATCGGGATCCAGTTGCAGGAGCAGATCGACATCCGGGCGCAGTTTGCGCAACCATGCCGCCGTTGGCAGTAATCCCAATCCGGAATCGATGAGCGCGACGATCACACCGACCACCGTATTACAGGTCGCCGCGCGCCCGGACACGGCCGGAGTCGCCACCGTGGTGACGCACCGGCCGGGTCCGACGGCGGCATCGGCGCGTCAGGTCGTCGGAGTCAGCAGATCGGCGACGGGCGCGCCCGCGGCGATCTTGGCGCGAGCCTTCATGACCTGGGCCGTCACACCCGCACCGACCACGCCGGTGAGGTTGCCGCCCTGGGAGTAGTACGCGAGGAACTTACGGCCGTCGTCGGTGACGATGTCGACGTCGTCACCCGCGCCGGGCGTACCGAGCGCCTGGATCTTGAGGTCGTACTGGTCGCTCCAGAAATACGGCACCCGCGCGATCGAGGGCACATCGACCCCGAGCATCGCGCAGGCGAGCAGCTTGGCCTGCTCACCGGCATTGGTCCAGTGCTCGACCCGCTTGCGCTGTCCGGTCTCGTGCAGCCACGCCGCGACGTCGCCCAGCACCCAGACATCCGCGGCGGAGGTCCGGCCCACCTCGTCGGCGAGCACACCGCCGCCCGCGGTGGGTTCGGCCAGTTCGATACCGGAATCGGTGAGCCATTCGGTGGCCGGTCGCGAACCGACGCCGATGACGACCAGATCCGCGGCGACCTCGGTGCCGTCGGCCAGCCGCGCGCCGCGCACCCGGCCCTCGTCGTCACCGAGCAGGGTGTCCAGGCCGGTACCGCACCGCAGATCGACGCCCTTGGCGGTGTGCAGCCGGGCGACCAGCGCGCCGATCTTCTCGCCGAGCACCGACGCCAGCGGCGTCGGCTGCGGCTCGATCAGCACCACCTCGACGCCGCTGTCACGGAAACTCGACGCCAGCTCGCACCCGATGAATCCCGCGCCGACCACGAGGGCGGTCTTGGCGCTCTTCAGTTCGTCGCGCAGCGCGGCGGCGTCGGAGTGGTCGCGCAGCACGTGCACGCCCTTCAGCTCCGGTAGGCCGGGGATCCGGCGCGGGCGAAGACCCGTGGCGATGATGAGTTTGTCGTATTCGACGGTGCTGCCGTCGGCCAGTGTCACCGTGCGGGCCGCGGTGTCGACACCGGTGGCTCCCGCGCCCAAGCGCACCTCGATGGCCTTCTCGTCGAAGAATTCGGCGGGCCGCAGGGTGGTGTCGTCGGTTTCGCCGCGCACGAACTGCTTCGACAGCGGCGGCCGGTCGTAGGGCAGCCGCGATTCCTCCCCGACGAGGACGAGTTCGCCCTCGTAACCCGCACGACGAAGTTCCTCGGCGGTGCGCAGGCCGGCGAGGCCGGCCCCGATGATCACGATCGGCGCTGTCATTGCGGCCATCCCTTCACCCAACTGTTACTCAGCACCATAACTCTCGCTCTGTCCGAGGTGGGTCGCTACCTCCCCGCCACGGCGCCCGCGATGTCGCGGCCCAATCTTGTCCACTCCGATATTGACCGCTCGGTCAATGAGGACTATACCGAGGTCACCACATATTTTCGAGCCCGAGGAGGCACTCCATGTTCACCGAGAACCGCGCCCAGGACGGCCTCGCCGTCGTGCTCGGCGCCGTCGCGGCACTGTCACCGCTGTGGGTCGACACCAACGACCGCGCCGTGTGGTCACTGGTGGTGCTCGGCGTCCTGATCGCACTCACCGGCGCCGCGCAGATCTATCGGCCCGCCATGGGCGCACTGGACTACGCCATGGGCCTGTTCGGCGCGCTGCTGTTCCTCGCGCCGTGGGCGATGGACTTCACCGCCTACCGGGGCGCATCCTGGACCGCGTGGGTCGTGGGAGTGGTGACCGTCGTGGTCGCCGTGGCGGCGCTGCCCGCGATGTCGGCACGCATGCACCGCACCGCGGCGCACCACTGATGCGACCGGACAGCGGAAGGTAGGGCTCGCCACCGATGCAGATGCCGAATCCCCAGCGGGCGGGCGGGCGTCGCCGGAGCGCCAAAGTCGACGGCGACGCCCGCCGCCTCATCCTCGACGCCGCCGAGGAACTCTTCGCCGCCCAGGGTTTCGACGCGACGGCGACCGCGGCCATCGCCTCCGCAGCCGGTGTGCCCAAGGGTCTGGTCTTCTACTACTTCCCCACCAAGGATTCGATCCTGTCCACCTTGATGACCGAACGGGTGCCCGCCCACCCCATCGGCGATATCGACACCGTGGTCGCACCGGGCGATCCGGCCCGGAGTCTGGTCAATCTCGACAACGCGTTGAATCTGCGCGATCACGATTCCTCGGTGCTGCGGGTCATCATGTGGCGCGAGGCCGACACACACCCGGACGTGCGGCGTCAGCTGCGCCACCTGCGTGACCAACTGCTCGACGTCACCGCGCGGGTGTTGCGGGCCAGTACCCCGGTCACGGTGCGGCCAGGCACCGTGAGCGCCGCGGCCGCCACGTGGGTCTCGGCGATGTTCGCCATGGCGGGCACGGATCGGTTGCACGCGCTCGACGGAATGGCGTCGCCGTCGGCCGACGATATCGTCGAGGTCGCCAGGGTGGTCGCGGCGGGGATGACACAACTTGGCTGAACCGCGCGCGTGTCCACGATTTCGTTCGCGCGCGCGTGATATTCATCGCGCGTGCAGATTCCGACCAAAGATCGAAATCATGTATTTCGCGCCATAGGCGCCGCGCTGCTCTCGGGCGCTACCGTGATATCCCTGTTCGGCCCCGGCAGTGCCGGGGCCGTTCCGCTCTATCCGACACCCGATCCCGACCCCATCTACGCGGCTCCCGCCGATATCGCCGAGAAATCGCCGGGTGAAGTACTCGAAACCCGCCCGATGCCGCCGCTGGCGATGTTTCCCGGCACCGCGGTGACCCTGGTGAAATTCCGCTCGACGAATTCACAGGGTCTGCCCATCGCGGCGACCTCGACCCTGCTCACCCCGCAGTGGCGCGTCCCCGACGGACCGCTGCTGTCCTACCAGCACATCATCAACGCGCTCGGCCCACGATGCGCTGTCTCGCGAGTCCTCTACAGTCCCGATCCGAATTTGCAGGTCCGCGAGGCTGTCGCGCTGAACGCGGTGCTCGCGCGCGGGTGGAGCGTCGCCCTGCCCGACCACCTCGGCCCCACCTTCGCCTACGGCGCCGCCAGGCTCGGAGGACAGATCACGCTGGACGGAATCCGCGCGGCACGTGCGGTGCCGGGGCTGAATCTGCACCGCAGCCCCGTCGCCATGGCGGGATATTCCGGCGGCGGCATGGCGACCGCGTGGGCGGCCGCGCTCGCGCCGACCTACGCGCCCGAACTCGATATCGTCGGCGCGGCGGCGGGCGGAGTGCCGACGAATCTGGTGCGGATGATCGAAGCGGTGAACACCGCCCCGCACCCGGCCTTCGGTTTGATCATGGCCGCCGCCATCGGGCTCGAACGCGAATACCCGGACCGTTTGCCGATCGGTGAATCGCTGAATCCCCGGGGCCTTTGGGCCCGGGATGTGCTCGCGAACGGATGTACCAACGAAATTCTCGCCGTCGGCGCGGGAAAGAGCGTGATGGATTTCGCGAGCGATATGTCGCTGATGACGAACCGAGACGCCAGGGCGGTACTGGAGGAGAACAGTCTCGAATTCTTCGACGGGACTCCGAGAATCCCCGTCTACGAATGGCATTCCGCTTCCGACCCGTTGATCCCGGTGGATTCGATCGTCGCCACGAACCGGCGCTACTGCGCCGCGGGCGTACGGCTGCAAGCGGATACGACGATCTCTCCCGAACACATGTCGACGGCGGTGCTCGGCGTGCCCTTCGTCCTCGGTTGGCTCGACGCCCGCTTCCGCGGCGAACCGGCGCCGTCGAACTGCTGACAGCTCACTCCGCGTCGAGGAATTCGGCGATGTCGCGGGCGAACCGGCGGTGCGTGATCGCGCCGATATGCCCGACATCCGGGTAGATGATCAGATGCGACCGCGGAATGCCGTCGGCGGTCCGGCGGAAATTCGCGGTCGGGTAGTACTCGTCGCGCTCACCGCCGATCACCAGGGTCGGCGCCTCGATCTCGCCGAGTCGACCCGACAGGTCGAAGGCGTCCTCGGCGCGCACGAACGCCAGGGTGTCGGCCGGATCGACCGGCCGCAGGAAGGGATCGGCCAGCCACATGGCCGCGGTGAGCAGCCGGTCCCGCACCTGCGACGAATGCGGCGCCATATGGTGCAGCGCGCGATGCCCGGCCGCGGCGGCCTCGGCGTATCCGAGCTGATCGGCGCGCGCCTGCTCCTCCAACCGGTATCCGGCCGCCGCTATCACCAGGCGGCGCACCGAATCCGGATGATCGGCGGCCAGTTGCAGACCCACCGAACCGCCCGAAGAGATGCCGAGCACATCCACCGGGCCGCCGAATTCCGATCGCAGCGCCCGCGCGTGTTGATCCGCGATATCGGCCATCGTCGTCCCGGCCGCCATCCCGGGCGCGCGACTCACCGCGTAGACCCGGAACCGGCGCGCCAGTCCGGCCAGCGTCCTGATCTCGGAATTCCGTGTCCATCCGGTCGGATTCGCGTGGTCGGGACTGAACCAGCGCAGGAAGACCAGCGGCCGGCCCGCACCGAACGCGTAATAGGGCAGATCGTCGGCGAGCGCGCCGGTGGCGACCGCGAATTCCACATCGAGCTTGCTCATGCACTCCATGGTCACCGAGACCGCGCGATCATGTCGGACAAGATCGTCGCGGCACGGCCGTCGCGCTCGAACGGCGCCGCCCCGAGGGACGACGCCGTTCGACCGGTCAGCCCGGATTCTTCGCGATCAGCCGCGCGGCCACCTCGTCGGGCACCCGCGCGTACGAATCGAAGACCAGGGCGTAGTTCGCCCGGCCCTGGGTCCGCGACCGCAGGTCGCCGATGTAGCCGAACATCTCCCGCAGCGGAACCAGTGCCGTCACGACACGGGCCCCGCCACGCTCCGTCATCGCCGTGATCCGGCCGCGCCGCGCGTTCAGATCACCGATGACCTCGCCGAGGTACGCCGGCGGAGTGACCACCTCCACCGCCATCACCGGCTCCAGCAACGCCGGACGGGCCGACGCGAGCGCGTCACGCACCGCCTGCGCGCCCGCGATGCGGAACGCGAGCTCCGAGGAATCCTGTGCGTGTGCCGCGCCGTCGAGCAACACCACCCGCACATTCACCACCGGGGCGCCGATGAGCACACCGCTGCGCAGCGCGTCCTGCGCACCCGCGTCGATCGCGGGGATGTACTCCTTGGGCACCCGACCACCGGTCACCCGGCTCTCGAATTCGTAGACCGCGCCGTCGAACGGCACCACCGCGATCACCACCTTCGCGAACTGGCCGTGCCCGCCCACCTGCTTGCGATGGAGGTGTTCGTGCCGGTCCACGGCGGTCGTGACGGTCTCGCGGTAGGCCACCCGTGGCTTACCGGTCTCGGCCTCGACCCGGAATTCCCGCCGGATCCGGTCGAGGACGATCTCCAGATGCAGTTCGCCCATGCCGCCGAGGACGGTCTGACCGGTCTCGGCGTCGACCGTGACCGACAGCGTCGGATCCTCCTCGGCGAACCATTGGATCGCGGGCGCGAGCCGCTCCTGATCGGAGGCGGTCCTCGGCGCGACGGACACCTCGAGCACCGGCTCCGGGAAGGTCATCGGCTCCAGCACGATCGAATCGTCCGGATCGCACAGGGTGTCACCGGTCGTGGTGTTCTTCAGACCGACGACGGCGCAGATCTGCCCGGCCCGCGCCCGCTCGATCGGGATCTCCCGATCCGAATGCATCTGGAACAGTCTGCCCATCCGCTCCTTTCGTCCCTTCGTCGAATTGACAACGGCGGCACCGCTTTCGATGGTGCCCGCGTACACCCGCAGGTAGGTGAGCCTGCCGAAGTGCGGGTGCGCCGCGACCTTGAACACCAGTGCCGTGAACGGTTCGTCGACCGTCGCGTCCCGATGCACGACCGCGAGTTCGTCACCGTGGCGATATCCGTCCGCGCCGCCCGCGTCCAACGGCGAGGGCAGATAGTCGACGACCGCGTCGAGCATCGGCTGCACGCCCTTGTTCTTGAACGCCGACCCGCACAGCACCGGATACGCCGACGAACGCACCGTCAGCCCGCGGATCGCGGCCTTCAACTCCGCGACGGACGGTTGCGTGCCCGCCACGAAATGCTCGAGCATCACCTCATCCGCCTCCGCGACCGCTTCCAACAGCAGCGCGCGGTAACGGGCCGCCCGCTCGCGCAGTTCGACCGGTATCTCGACGACCTCGAACCGTCGGCCCAGCCCGGTATCGCCACGCCACACCTTCGCGGTCATCTCGACCAGGTCGACGATGCCCTCGAAACCGCCCTCGGCGCCGATCGGCAACTGGATCACCAATGGGGTGGCCCCGAGCCGTTCCTCGATGGTCCGAACGGTGAACAGGAAGTCCGCGCCGACCTTGTCCATCTTGTTCACGAAACAGATCCGCGGCACGCCGTACCTGTCGGCCTGACGCCACACCTGCTCCGTCTGCGGCTCGACCCCTTCCTTGGCGTCGAAAACCGCGACCGCGCCGTCGAGTACCCGCAACGACCGTTCCACCTCGACGGTGAAATCGACGTGGCCCGGCGTATCGATGAGATTGATCTGGCAGTCGTTCCAGAAACAGGTCGTCGCCGCGGCGGCGATGGTGATGCCGTGCTCGCGCTCCTGCGCCATCCGGTCCATCACCGCGTTCCCGTCGTGCACCTCACCGATCTTGTAGGTGACACCCGCGTAGAACAGGATGCGTTCGGTCGTCGTCGTCTTCCCGGCATCGATATGCGCCGTGATCCCGATATTGCGGACCCGGACCGGATCGGCGAAAATAGCACGCGTCATGGGAATCCCCCACTCCATCAACTGGTTTCGTCCAGAGAAAGACGCTCGCCGAGTTGACGCGTTCCGGTGACGGCACGAGCGTGTCAGCGCGGCGCGAACAGCGCCACCGTGACACTGCCTTCGACTACCGCGCGCGCGGACCTGCTGTAACCATGGCTCGTTTGTACCCCTCGGCGGTGTCCACTGTCGACCGAATATCGCGGGGGACAACGTCGCCGTCAACGCTGTTCCGTATTTGTGCACAGGTCACCACAGCTCCCTGTGGATGGATCTGCATGAATCCGCGACACATATCGACCGACCGTGGACCGGATCGCACAACTCGGGCGGAGAGCATCCCCACGATCCGTGTCGACGGCGAGAAGTATGCGTTTCGTAGGGTATTGGCCTACGAAACGCATACTCGGACAGGCAAACACTCACACCCCGGCAGCGGCTACTCCGTGGTCTTCGGGTGCCCCGTTCCGGCATACGCTATCCAGCAGGTTCGACGTTCGTCATCGATGAGGTACCAGATTCTGCCGCCGCCGGTGACTTCGTACTGCCATCGTTCCAAGGCCGTGCCCTTCCACGTCGCCGACCCCAGTGCCCCCTTCAGTCGATGTTGCCTTTCCGGGTTGGCCGACGATCTGGGATCCGACCGAATCGCCTCGAACGCTCGCCGCGGGTTGGCCGACGCATGCTGCGCCAGTTGGTCCCAGCCCGTGCAGGCTTCGGTGGTCGCGAAACGGATTTCGAATTCCCCGCCGACCGCAGGCGGAGCGGCCCGGTCGCCGCGCTTCGGACTCACCGGGAAGGCCCCTCGGAGTCCGGCACCGGGACCGGGCCGAGATCGCCTTCCGGCTCGCGGGTGAGAATCGCCAGCAACGCCGGGTCCGCGTGAATCTCGGCCGTATGCCGCCATTGCGTCAACAGGATGGCGAGGGGCGCGAGATTTTCCAGCGCTGCCGCCCCCTGGGCCACCGCGACCAGCTCGGCGAGAAACTGGTCGAGATCCGCGGCGGGCAGGAAAGTCACCCACGGGACCGCATCGGGCAGGACGTCTCGCACAGCCTCCGCTCCGAGGCGACGGACCAGCCCACCGAGCAACCGCGCGGTGAAATCGACGACGACACCCTCGGCGTCCAGCTGCGATACCCGCATGAGCGCGAGATCATCGGCGTCCCGGCGGCGCAACCGTAGGAACCGCACGTCGTCCAGCAGGCTTGTGGTCACCGCGGGCTTGTGCAGTAGTTCGCTGAAAGGGACCACGTCATAGGCAGCGCTCATAACATCCACACTACCTAGGAACTTCCGACACGCCAGCGCCGAACTGCGAAAACGCGGAACGGCGCCGCTCCCGTGGGAGCGACGCCGTTCGGAGAGATCAGCGATTCAGGGAATCACTTGATGATCTTGGTGACGCGACCGGCACCGACGGTGCGGCCACCTTCGCGGATGGCGAAGCGCAGGCCCTCGTCCATGGCGACCGGCTGGATCAGCTTGACCAGCATCTCGGTGTTGTCGCCCGGCATGACCATCTCGGTGCCCTCGGGGAGGGTAACGACGCCGGTCACGTCCGTGGTACGGAAGTAGAACTGCGGACGGTAGTTGTTGAAGAACGGGGTGTGGCGGCCGCCCTCGTCCTTGGACAGGATGTACGCCTGGCCCTCGAACTCGGTGTGCGGGGTGGTGGTACCCGGCTTGACGACGACCTGGCCGCGCTCGACATCTTCGCGCTTGATGCCACGAACCAGCAGACCGACGTTATCGCCCGCCTGGCCTTGGTCGAGCAGCTTGCGGAACATCTCGATACCGGTGACCGTGGTCTTGGTCTTCTCGAGCTTGATGCCGACGATCTCGACTTCTTCGTTCACGTTGATGATGCCGCGCTCGACACGACCGGTGACGACGGTGCCACGACCGGTGATGGTGAACACGTCCTCGACCGGCATCAGGAACGGCTTCTCGGTGTCACGAACCGGGTCCGGGATGGACTCGTCGACGGCAGCCATCAGTTCCAGCACCGACTCGGTCCACTTCGGGTCGCCCTCGAGCGCCTTCAGACCGGACACGCGCACGACGGGGGCATCCTCGTCGAACTCCTGCGAAGCCAGCAGCTCGCGGACCTCCATCTCGACGAGCTCGAGGATTTCCTCGTCGTCGACCATGTCGGACTTGTTCAGTGCGACCAGGATGTAGGGCACGCCGACCTGACGGGCGAGCAGCACGTGCTCGCGGGTCTGCGGCATCGGGCCGTCGGTCGCCGCGACCACGAGGATGGCGCCGTCCATCTGCGCCGCACCGGTGATCATGTTCTTGATGTAGTCGGCGTGACCCGGGGCGTCGACGTGCGCGTAGTGGCGCTTCTCGGTCTGGTACTCGACGTGGGAGATGTTGATCGTGATACCACGAGCCTTCTCCTCCGGCGCCTTGTCGATCTGATCGAAGGCCGAGGCCTCGTTCAGATCCGGGTACTTGTCAGCCAGCACCTTGGTGATCGCTGCAGTCAGCGTGGTCTTGCCGTGGTCGACGTGACCGATGGTGCCGATGTTGACGTGCGGCTTCGTCCGCTCGAACTTCGCCTTCGCCACTTTGGTGTCCTCCTGGACTTGTTGGTGCGTGCAGTTGCAGCAGTGCGTGGATCATCCCCGCGGGCGCGGGGATCGGGTGGAACATGCGCCCGGTTGCCGGGGCCAAGTTTGCCACTAGCGCGCAACTCGGCCCCGAACAGGTACTACTCGCCGGTCGCCTTGGCGATGATCTCCTTCGACACGTTGGCCGGAACCTCCGCGTACGAGTTGAACACCATGGAGTAGTTCGCCCGGCCCTGGGTCTTCGACCGCAGGTCACCGATGTAGCCGAACATCTCCGAGAGCGGAACCAGCGCCTTGACGACACGGGCACCACTGCGTTCCTCCATGGCCTGGATCTGGCCACGGCGGGAGTTCAGGTCGCCGATCACTTCGCCCATGTAATCCTCGGGCGTGATGACCTCGACCGCCATGAGCGGTTCGAGGATCACCGGACCGGCCTTGCGGGCCGCTTCCTTGAGGGCCTGCGAGCCGGCGATCTTGAACGCCATCTCCGAGGAGTCGACGTCGTGGTAAGCACCGTCGAGCAGGATCACCTTGAGGTTGACCAGCGGGTATCCGGCGAGCACACCGTACTGCATGGCATCCTGCGCACCGGCGTCCACCGAAGGGATGTACTCACGCGGGACGCGACCACCGGAGACCTTGTTCTCGAATTCGTAGTGCGCACCGTCCTCGCCGACGAACGGCTCGAGGGCGATGATCACCTTCGCGAACTGACCCGAGCCACCCGTTTGCTTCTTGTGGGTGAATTCGAGCTTCTCGACCTTCTTGGTGATGGTCTCGCGGTAGGCCACCTGCGGCTTGCCGACGTTGGCCTCGACCTTGAACTCGCGACGCATGCGGTCCACCAGGATGTCCAGGTGGAGTTCGCCCATGCCGCCGATGATGGTCTGACCGGTCTGGTCGTCCAGCTTCACCGAGAAGGTCGGATCCTCTTCGGCGAGACGCTGGATCGCGGTGCCCAGCTTCTCCTGGTCGGACTTGGTCTTCGGCTCGATCGAGACCTCGATGACCGGGTCCGGGAAGGTCATGGACTCCAGCACGATCTGGTTCTGCGGATCGCACAGGGTGTCGCCGGTCGTGGTGTCCTTCAGACCGATGACCGCGTAGATGTGGCCCGCCTGGGCCTCGCCTACCGGGTTCTCCTTGTTGGAGTGCATCTGGAAGAGCTTGCCCAGACGCTCCTTCTTGCCCTTGGTCGAGTTGATGACCTGGGCGCCGGAGTCGACCTTGCCCGAGTACACCCGGACGTAGGTCAGCTTGCCGAAGAAGGGGTGCACGGCGATCTTGAACGCCAACGCCGAGAACGGCGCGGTGACGCTCGCCTCGCGGTGGATGATCTCCTCTTCCTTACCCGGGACGTGACCGTCGGTGCCACCGTCGTCCAGCGGCGTGGGCAGGTAGTCGATCACGGCGTCGAGCATGGGCTGAACGCCCTTGTTCTTGAACGCCGAACCACACAGGATCGGGTAGAGCTCGGAGTTGACCGTCATCTTGCGGATGGCGCCCTTGATCTCCTCGATCGTGAGCTCTTCCTCGTTGGCGAACTTGTCGAGCAGCGCCTCGTCGGACTCGGCCACGGTCTCGAGCAGTTCCTGACGGTACTGCTCGGCCCGCTCTTTGAGATCGGCCGGGATTTCCTCGACCTCGTACTTCTCGCCGAGCTTGGTCTCGCCCTTCCAGACCTTCGCGTTCATCTCGACCAGGTCGACGATGCCCTCGAAGGTGTCCTCGGCGCCGATCGGCAGCTGGAGAACCAGCGGACGCGCGCCGAGGCGGTCCTTGATGGTCTGCACGGTGAAGTAGAAATCGGCACCGAGCTTGTCCATCTTGTTGACGAAGCAGATACGCGGCACGTTGTACTTGTCGGCCTGACGCCACACCTGCTCGGACTGGGGCTCGACGCCTTCTTTACCGTCGAAGACCGCGACGGCGCCATCGAGCACGCGCAGCGACCGCTCCACCTCTACGGTGAAGTCGACGTGCCCGGGGGTGTCGATGATGTTGATCTGGTTGTCGTTCCAGTAGCAGGTGGTGGCAGCGGAGGTGATGGTGATGCCACGCTCCTGCTCCTGCTCCATCCAGTCCATGGTGGCCGCGCCGTCATGGACCTCACCGATCTTGTAGGTGATACCGGTGTAGAAGAGGATGCGTTCGGTAGTGGTGGTCTTACCGGCATCGATGTGGGCCATGATGCCGATGTTGCGGACCTTGTTCAGGTCGGTGAGCACGTCCTGTGCCACGGAAATCTTCCCCGCTCGTAGCTAGTTGGGATCTTCTGGTACGAGACCCTGTTCGGGTCATCGCTATGTCAACGCCGGAAGCGACACCTGGGTGCCCCGCCCGACTGTATCGACCAGGCAGGTTCCGTCGGGTCCTACGTGGTGGCGACTGGCTGCCGCCACCGGACCCCGACCGTTCCTGCCGTGTGCCTTCCGGCGCCGACACCAGCGACGGGCCGGGATGGCATCACCAGCGGTAGTGCGCGAAGGCCCGGTTCGACTCGGCCATCTTGTGGGTGTCCTCGCGACGCTTGACCGAAGCGCCGAGGCCGTTGCTGGCGTCGAGCAGTTCGTTGGCGAGACGCTCGACCATGGTCTTCTCACGACGAGCCCGCGAGTAGTTGACCAGCCAGCGCAGCGCGAGGGTGTTGGAGCGGCCCGGACGAACCTCGACCGGCACCTGGTAGGTGGCGCCACCGACGCGGCGCGGCTTGACCTCGAGTGCGGGCTTGACGTTGTCGAGCGCGCGCTTGAGGGTGACGACCGGATCGGTGCCGGTCTTCTCGCGAGCCTGCTCCAGCGCGCCGTAGACGATGCGCTCGGCGGTGGACTTCTTGCCGTCCAGCAGGATCTTGTTGACCAGCTGAGTGACCAGCGGCGACCCGTAGACCGGGTCGTTGATCAGCGGACGCTTGGGTGCGGGGCCCTTGCGTGGCATATCAGCTCTTCTCCTTCTTGGCGCCGTAACGGCTGCGGGCCTGCTTGCGGTTCTTCACGCCCTGGGTGTCGAGCGAGCCGCGGATGATCTTGTAACGAACGCCGGGGAGGTCCTTCACACGACCGCCGCGCACGAGCACCATCGAGTGCTCCTGCAGGTTGTGGCCTTCACCCGGGATGTACGCCGTGACCTCGACCGCGCTGGTCAGGCGAACACGCGCGACCTTGCGCAGCGCGGAGTTCGGCTTCTTCGGGGTCGTGGTGTACACGCGGGTGCACACGCCTCGACGCTGCGGGCTCCCCTTCAGGGCCGCGGTCTTGGTCTTGGAGACCTTGTCCTGGCGACCCTTGCGGACCAGCTGGTTGATGGTTGGCATAGACCGGCTTTCCTTATTAGTAACGCGGTGTCTGGAACTTCATGTCTGTTCAGTTGGCGGCATTCCCGGGTCCTGGGCTCGCGCCCGTCGGACCGACGTTCATCCCGCTTTCATCGAGCCTTCACTCGCACGTCCGACCACGTTTCTCGCGTCCCGAGGTCGGGCGTGTCGTGCGCCATGCGTATCCCGGAATCCAGGCACGCCGGAGAGGTCGGCCGCTTTCGCTGGCTTACGTCAGAGCACGAATTTGCCCGCAAGGTTCCGGGCACAGCGATCCACGATACTCGCGGTTGCGCTACAGGGTCAAAGTGGGTCCACGAGCGACACGCCTAGCGGGCCAGGTTCAAGGTCAGCTCGACCAGCTTCTTGGCCGCCGCGCACGGATCGGGATGGGACGAACCCGCCCGATAGTTGATCCACCAGCCCACCACACCGGTATCGGCGGCGCTGGCGGTGACACCGCAGGAGTCGGGATCGTTGGGCCTGCGCGTCTCCAGTGAACGTCGGCCCTGCACGGTGATATTCCCGGTCGTGTAGCCCAGTTTGTCGTTGGTGGCCTTCTCGTTGTTCAGCGACCCGATCTCGTACCAGTTCAGGGTGACCATGGCGTTGCCGCCCGGCGCGTCCTCGACATCCCACATGCACACCGCGCCGTTGAACGAACCGCTGACGTAGGTGGCGTCGCCGACCGCCTCGCCGATCTTCTCCGGTTCGACCACTTCGCATTCGCGCAGCAGCTTGTCGAAATTGGTGTTCACCGACTGACTTCCGCCCGCGGGGTAGGCGGTTCCCGAGATCGTCTGACCGCATCCCGCCGCGGTGGCGGCAAGCGCCAGCGCGGTGACCGCGATTCCCGCTCGTCTGCCGATCATCGCCACGCCTCTCATTTCAACCGCTGCACGGTCAGTTCGGCCAGCTTGTAGGTCTTGTCGCACGGATTGCCCGTGGCCTGGAAGATCCCGTAGGACATCGACCATTCGAAGAAATCGTCATCGAGCTGGATCGCCAGATCGCAGACCGTTCCGCTGGGGTCGAGCGCGCGCCAGCCGGGATGTCCGCCGACCTCGATGGTGTCCGGCGCGCGGCCGACACTGGTCACCCAGGCCTTCTCCCGATCGATCGGGCTGCCACGGTAGGAGGCGAAGGTCACGCTGGGCGAGGACGACCCGGCCGACTGCCAGTTGCAGCCCGTCGAATTCTTGAAGACGCGCGAGACCTGCCCGAGCCCCGCGATATCGCGCACTTCGTCGTCGGTGACGTGACCGCACTCCCCGACGAACGGGCCGAGCGAGGCCACCTTCGGCGGCGGGCGTAGCGGGGCGGAATCGCCCGAGTCACCGTCCGAGCCGCAGGCCGACAGCACCAGCGTCAGAGCCATACCGGTGAGGAGCGCCGACGAGATCCGCATGCCGTGAACTCTACTGTGTTCGGCGCGACCGCCTCCGGCGCCGCTGTCACCGGATCGTCGCTACACCACTGCGACATGCTCGCGATGCTCACCGTGCCCCCGATGGTCACCGTGCGCCCGCCCGTGCCCGCGCCTGCCGTCGCCGTGGCGCGCGGGCGGGTGCTGCCGGTGCGCGCCGACGGTCATGGTGACCAGGTGCAGGCTGCTGCGCGCGGGATCGGTCAGCGGCGGGACGAGCAGGGTCGGCATGCCGACGTCGACGGCGACGCCGTCGCGGGAGGGCCGGTCCCCCACCATCAGCGTGTGCTCGGCGCCGGTGCCGAGTTCGTCGAGCGCCAGCCGGAATATGGCCGGATCCGGTTTCTGGACACCGCGTTCGCAGGACAGGACGAAACTGTCGATGTGATCGAGCAGTCCAGCGCGGTCGAAGACCGGCCTGATGTCGAAATGGATATTGCTGAGCACGCCGATCGCGCACCCGTGTTCGGCGAGGGTCGACAAAGTACGCGCGGCGTCGACGGCGAACGGGTTGTAGGTGGGATCCGATTCGACGGCCCAGAGTTCGTCGGCGAGTTCGTCATCCAGGCCGGCCGCCGCGAAAACGCCGTAGTAGGTGTCGCGGTGGCGCTGGGCACTGGTATTGCCGAGCGGGGATCGTAGTCGCGTCAGCAATTCGGGCGTGTGAATGGACCGCAGCACCGAGGCGACGGCGAGGTCGTCGTGGTCGCGTCCGACGCGGCGCAGGGCCTCGCGGACCCAACCCGACGGCGTGAGTTCGCAGACCAGGGTGCCGCGCCAGTCGAAGACGACCGCTCGAATGTCATGGGCGCGTGGATCATCGGATGTGGGCATGATGGCGTGAACCCTACGAGCGCGCGGCGCGGAAACCGGAATCGGGCAGTGCCGTGCGGACATCCGGCTAGAGATTGCCCCTGGCGTCCTGTTCGCGTTCGATCGCCTGGAACAGCGCTTTGAAATTGCCCTTGCCGAAACCCAGCGATCCGTGCCGCTCTATCAGTTCGAAGAAGACGGTCGGACGGTCCCCGACGGGTTTGGTGAATATCTGGAGCAGGTAACCGTCCTCGTCGCGGTCGACCAGAATGCCGCGTCGCCGCAATTCCTCCACGGGAACTCGCACGTGGCCGATCCGGGCCCGCAATTCCGGATCGGAATAGTAGGCGTCGGGGGTGTCGAGGAATTCGACACCTTCGCGGCGCAGGGCGTCGACACTGTTCAGGATGTCGCCGGTGGCCAAGGCGACGTGCTGGACTCCAGGACCGCGATAGAAATCGAGATACTCGTCGATCTGCGAGCGCTTCTTGCCGACGGCGGGCTCGTTGAGCGGGAACTTCACCCGATGATTCCCGTTCGCCACGACCTTGCTCATCAGCGCCGAATACTCGGTGGCGATATCGTCGCCGACGAATTCGGCCATATTCGTGAAGCCCATGACGCGGTGGTAGAACTCCACCCAGCGATCCATCATGCCGAGTTCGACATTGCCCACCACGTGGTCGATGGCCTGGAACAGCCGGGCCGGACGGCCCGCGCGCGGCTCGTAGCCGGAACCGCGCGCCACGTACCCGGGCAGATACGGCCCGTCGTAGCGCGACCGATCGACCAGCGTATGCCTGGTCTCGCCGTAGGTCGCCAGGGCGGCGAGGCGCACGGTGCCGAATTCGTCGCTCTCGTCGTGCGGTTCGACCAGGATCGTCGCGCCGTGCGCGCGCGCCCACTCCACGCATCGGTCCAGCTCCGCCACCTCCAGCGCGATATCCACCACGCCGTCGCCGTGGCGATCGTGGTGGGCGACCAGTTCGCTACCCGGATCGACCGCGCCGCGCACCACGAAGCGGGCCGCGCCGCTGCGCAGGACGAACGCCTTGTGGTCGCGGTTTCCCGTCTCAGGGCCGGAATAGGCCTCCAGCGTCATGCCGAAGGCCGATTGCAGGAAATGCGCGGTCTGGGTGGCATTGCCGACCACCCAGACCAGGGCGTCCCAGCCGATGACGGGAAACGGGTCGACGTGGACGTCGTGGTCGACCAGATCGACGAGTCCGCGCGGTGAACCGGCGGAGGGCAGCTGTTCGATGGTCATGCGACCAAGGAAATCCCGGCCGACCACCGCTGGGCAACCGACCGCGGTTTCGGTGGGCAGTGTGGCGAATTCGACTAGCGGAACACCGATTATGCTGGACAATTCGACTAGCACGGGCCGGATGGCCTGCAACCGCGCCCTCGCCCCACAGGAGGCTGTCATGTCTCGAACACCGGCGAAACTGGACGAACTCGATCTGGCGATACTCGCCGCGATGCACGAGTACCAGAAGGCGGGAATCCTGGAATTGTCGCGCCGGACCAAGGTCGCCCGCGCCACCGTCCAATCCAGGATCGGCCGGATGGAGGAGTCCGGCGTCATCGCCTCCTATGATCCGCAGATCGACGTCACCGCAGCGGGTTTCGATGTCCAGGCATTCGTCACGCTGGAGATAGCGCAGGGCGCGCTCGACCTGGTCGCGGCCGAATTGGACGCCATCCCCGGGGTGCTGGAGGCGTACGCGACCACCGGCACCGGCGATGTCCTGTGCCGGATCGGCGCGGATTCGCACACCGGATTGCAGACGGTGCTGCTCAGTATCGATCGCACCAGTTCGGTGGTGCGATCGCACAGTGTCATCGTGCTGTCGACGGTGGTGCCCCGACGGTCGTTGCCGCTGCTGCGGACCCTCGCGCCGACGCACAGCAGCAAGGCGCCCGCGTATCGGTCGTCCGAGTGACCGGCCCACGCGGACATTCCGCGCCCGCGACGACGGGAACCCGACCGATTCGAGGGACAATGTCCGCCGTGCTCGTCAGACCCGCAGATCCTCCCCCGGTTCGAGTATCTCCACGCTCGGTTCCTTGTCACCCTCGGTGAACGCGAGCAGCGCGTGTGCCTCGGCCTCGACATCGCGGCGTTCGGCCGCCGACCACTCCCGGTTCGGCGTGATCCGCAATCGCGCCGCGGGCCCCTTCGGGAAGACCTTGTACAGCCCGGCGACGTAACCGTCGAGCAGCACCGGTGCGACGGCGGTCGCGAACGCGCGCAACGGCGTGCCCTGGCCCTGCGGGACGATCCTGGTCCGGTCCTGGTGTGCGAGCACGGCGTTGTCGTACCACCCGAGCAGGCGCACCGGCGCGGGCAGATCCGGATCGGCGAGATCGGCGTCGGCGAGGTCGTAGAGGGTGCGGCCGCGATCGTCGGTGTAGGTGCGCAGCCGATCGCCGAGGGTGTCGAGCGCGGGTTTGATCCCGGTGAGTTTGGACCAGGTCTGCATATCCGCGGTCGACGCGGGACCGAACGCGCGCAGATAGCGAACGAGCAACTCCGCCAACGGATAGCCCGTCTCCAGCGGCGCGCCCAGCCACGGTTGCACCCGCGACCAGATCGGCCTGCTGTTGTTCTTCCACTTCCCGCGCGGCGGGGTCTGCAATACCGGCAGTTGGTACAGCCACGTCTGGAGCACGGCTCCCGCGTCGCGGTCCGGGTAGAGCCGCGCGGCCTCGGCCCGCATATCCGCGGCCGACATCGGCTCGTCGCCCAGGACCGCCTCACCGTGCGCGCGTACCTCGTCGGGGTCGAGTCCGACCATCGCGCCGAAGTTGAAACCCTTACGGAACGGCGCCTTTTCGAGTTCGGGCTGGATATGCGGCGCGATGCGCAGGGCGTCGGGCGGGGTCACCAGGTGAATGGTGCCGCGCATCAGCGTGATCCGGACCAGGGAACGCTCATCGAGTCCGGCCGATACCGTCTCCGGGTCGAAATCGGCTATGCGGCTCCACAATCCGGTGAACGGCGGGGGAACGTCCTGGGCCTGGAGACCGATCAGGTGGTCACACATCTCGGCGACGGTCAGCGCCGAGCGTTCCAGCAGATGCTGGCGGGCGAGCAGGGTCCGATTCAGCACCCGATTCGACAGCTTCATGATGGGATCACCGTACCCGCGGGCCGATTCCGCGACGAGGGTGATCGGCCGCGCCGGACCGATCACCCACCGCGATCAGCGCACCGCGACGACGACCTTGCCCTTCGCCGTGCGGTTGTCGAGCGAGGCGACGGCGGCCGCGGCGTCTTCGAGCGGGTGGACCACCGGCAGCGGCGCCGCGATCTTGCCCGACGCGAGCAGCGGCTCCACCTCGGCCCACTGTTCGCGCAGGTAGCCCGGATGCGTCAGCACCCATTCGCCCCACGCCGCGCCGGTCACCTCGACGTTCTTGAACAGCAGGCGATTCACCTTGACGGTGGGGATCTCGCCTGCGGTGAATCCGACCACGAGCAGCCTGCCCGCGGGCGCGAGCGACCTGACGCTGTCGGTGAAACGGTCACCGCCGACCGGATCGAGCACGATATCGACGCCGCGTCCGCCGGTCAGTTCCTTCACCGCGGCCAGCCAGCCGTCGGTCAGCACCACGTCGGTGGCGCCGTTGGCACGCGCGACCTCGGCCTTCTCCTCGGTACTCACCACGGCGATCACCCGGCCCGCGCCGAGCGCGACGGCCATCCGTGTCGTCGAGGTGCCGATCCCGCCCGCGGCGCCGTGCACGAGCACGGTTTCGCCCGGTGCCAGCCTGCCCCGGGTGCGTAGGCAGAAATGCACCGTCAGATCGTTGAAGAGAATGCCCGCCCCGGCCTCGAGGGAGATGTTGTCCGGGAGCTTGAACACCATCTCCGCCGGTGTCACCGCGACCTCGGCGACCGCGTTGCCGAGCATGGTCAGCGCCACCACCCGGTCGCCCGGCGCCACGTGCGAACCGTCGGGAGCCTCGCGCACGACACCCGCGACCTCGCCGCCGACGACGAACGGGAGGCCCGGATCCATCTGGTACTGCCCCCGGGTCATCAGCACGTCGGGAAAGGCCACCCCCGCCGCGTGCACATCGATGACGACTGCCCCTTCGTATCCGGCGGGCTCCGCGATCTCGACGATCTCGATCGCTTCCGGACCCTTCAGTTCGGCGACTCGGGCTGCACGCATACGACGACCTCTCTGTCCACGACGCCACCGCGGCGTCGCGATCCAACCTATCCGCGGCGGCGCACCGCACTCAACGAGCCGCGCGCACGGTCACGAGTTCATCAACGAGAGGCAAACTCTATCATCGTCTCACTCGCGACCGTTCTGCCGTTCTGCACCACCGTCAGGCTCGACGGCGAGATCACGTACCGGGTGCCGTCCTGCGGATTCGTCACGGTGAAACCGCCGTCGCCGGTCGGCACCGGGTCGTCCAGTTCGATCCCCAGGTTGTCGCTGTCGCGCGCGCCCTTGTAGTAGTACCTACCCGCGCCGGTCCGGCAGACGACGATCCGCGATCCCGTGGTGCGGCCGATCGCGTACGCCGGATTCGCCGCGTTGCACCGCGGACCGCCGACAAAGCCCTGTCCGTCGGTGCCGCCGACCGAACCCGTCAGCGGCGGTGCGCTCTCCTTCGTCGTGGTCGCGGTGGGCGACGCGGTGGTCGTACGCACCGACGCGGCCGACGAGGTCGCGGCGTGCGACGACGCGACGGCGGTCGGCGTGGAGACCGGGGTCGCCACCGGCGTCGGATCCGGGTCGGGCGACCACAGCCACCACATCACGATGACCGCGACCAGGACCAGCACCGACGTGCCGAGCGCGCCGACGAGAATCGGCATGGCCCGGCCGTCGCCGTGGCGCGCGGGCGGATACGCCGGTGGAATGGGCAGCGGAGCCGACGGGTGCGTACGCGGGGCACTCCGGCGCGTCGGATGGGGCCGCGAGATGTCGACGGGAGGCGCGGGCCGCGTGTACGTCGGCGCTTCCCGAGCGACATTCGCCGCCGCGACCCCGTGATCGACACGGTCGAAGGCCGCGCGGGCGGCGACGGCCAGCTCACCCGCCGTGCGGTAGCGCGCGCGAGGGTCTTTCGCCATGCCGCGTGTCACGACCGCGTCGAAGGCGGCGAGTCCCGGCTCGCTCGTACTCGGGCGCGGCGGCGGCAACATCTGATGCGAGTGGATGGCGACCGGGAAACTGTTGGCGGGAAAGGGCACGGCGCCGGTCAGGCATTCGTACAGCACACAGGCCAGCGAGTAGATATCGATCGCGGGATCGGGGGTGTTCTTCTCCTCGACGAAACGCTCCGGGGCCATGTACGCGAAGGAGCCGATCGCGCTGCCGGTGCCCGTCAATTGCGCGTCGGAATGGGAATACGCGATGCCGAAATCCACCAGATAGGCGAAGGAGTTGCGCGTGATCAGGATATTGGCGGGTTTGATGTCGCGGTGCACGAGTCCGGCCTCGTGCGCGGCGTCCAGCGCGGAGGCGATCTGCTCGATGACCGAGACGGCTTCGGCGGGAGCCAGTCTGCCGTGCGAACGGATGTGATCCTTGAGGTCGTGACCGGACACCAGTCGCATATCGATGTAGAGGACGCCGTCGATCTCACCCCAGTCGTGCACCGGAATGACGTGCGGCTCTTGCAGTCTGGCGGCCGAACGCGACTCCCTGCGGAACCGCTCGACGAATTCCGGATCCCTGGCGAGACCGACATCGAGCAGTTTGAGTGCGACAGTGCGCTTCTTGGTGGTGTCGAAGGCCTCGTAGACCTCGCCCATCCCGCCGACACCGAGTAGACGGCGCAGTTCGTAGCGCCCGAATCGAGAACCCACCCTGGACCCCGTGGCCATTCACTCAGGCTACCGCTCCGGCCGCGGCCGCGTCGGTCCCGTGGAAATCACCGGTCGCGAGCTCCGTCCTCGGAGGGCGCGACACGCGCTTCCGGCGAACACCCGGCGACGGGAATACCTGTCGGTAGAGACGGCTCGACGCGAGGGTGTGACGTGAGCCCCGTAAAGTCGTCTCACAACAGCACCGCAAGAAAACGCGGCACACCGTGCAGCGCGAGGAGCACAAGTGTCACTCGATCAGCCACTCGCCCCGCTTCCCCAGGAGGGCATGGGCTTTGCTTCGGCGTGGCCCATCCGGGCTGGTGATGTGGATCCGTACGACCGACTCCGGTTCGACAGCGTCGCCCGCTATTTGCAGGATATCGCCTGGGAGCAGCTGCATCGGACCTCGCTGCACCGCACCGATCCGGTGTGGATCGTACGTCGCACCGTGATCGACGTCATCCGGCCCATCCAGTGGCCCGACGAGGTACGGATGCTGCGGTGGTGCTCGAGTATGTCGACGCGGTGGACCAATATGCGAGTGCGGATCACCAGCGAGAACGGCGGATTGATCGAGACCGAGGGGTTCTGGATCAATATCAGCGAGTCGAGCAACATGCCCGCCAGGATCAGCGACGAGGGCCTGGCCTACCTGGCTCAGACCACTCAGGAGCACCGGCTGCGGTGGCGGCCCTACCTCACCGACGCCACCCCGCCGGAATCCGATATCGATTTGCCGTTCCCGGTGCGTGCCACCGATATCGACCAGTACAACCACGTCAACAACGCCTGCTACTGGCAGGCGGTGGAACAGTTCCTGGTGGAATACCCGAAACTGGTCGCCGCTCCGCACCGCGCGGTGATCGAATACGTCGCGCCGGTGCTGGCGCGTCAGCATGTCTCGGTGCGCGCCCGCTACGAACCCGGCGACCGGTCGGGACGACCGGTTCTTCGCCTGTGGTTCGTCGTCGGCGGAACGACGACGACGGTCGTGCGGATCATGCCGCTGCCGTAGGCAGTGGTCCCCACACGCGGACGCCGGCCGGATCACGGGATCCGACCGGCGTCCGGCTTCGTTCAGCCGCGTGCGGCCTTGAGCAGATCCTCGCGGGTGGTGAGCTTGACGCGGGGGCGTCCCGCCGCCTTGCCCGCGGTCTTCTCGGCGGCGTCGATGGCCTTCCAGCCGTCACGGTCGACGA